>JAYWDP010000546.1:0-8201 GCA_043779775.1 Cyclobacteriaceae bacterium | reverse complement strand
TGCCTCCCAGACGCCCTTTGTCGAATAAGGAGGCAAGGTTTCTAAGTACCTGCGGAGATCGGTTGGAAGGTCCAAAAATCTGATTTATAAAGTCAGGATTGGGAGTGTGAATTTGTTCTTTCGGGATGGTTTTGCTTTTGTATTTAAGCAGGTACTCGGCATCTTTACCGAGGAGTTCAACAACATTGGTTTTTGACATAATCTGATTTAAAAGAGGAAGGCAAATATAGGCCGGCAAGGAATATAAAAAAAGCCCATTCTGGACCAGAATGGGCTTTTGAATGATAAATCAGGAGCTTCAAGCTTTCCCCTGAATAACTGTCAATTTCTCTTTAATCCGTGCTGATTTACCTTGAAGACCTTTCAGGAAGAATAATTTGGCCCTGCGCACTTTACCAGCCTTAACAAACTCAATTTTATCAATGCTAGGGCTTACAATAGGGAAAATGCGCTCAACACCAACGCCATTAGAAACCTTTCTCACTGAGAAAGACTCACCATTAGTACCTTT
Source organism: Cyclobacteriaceae bacterium (assembly GCA_043779775.1). GTDB lineage: Bacteria > Bacteroidota > Bacteroidia > Cytophagales > Cyclobacteriaceae > ELB16-189. The sequence goes on along the minus strand of JAYWDP010000546.1, from coordinate 7,690 downwards.
TCCTCTTCTATACAGTACTACGCCCTGGAATTGCTGAATACGCTCTTTATTCCCTTCGCTGATTTTTACATGAACATTGATGGTATCTCCAGCCTTAAAAGCGGGGTGATTTCCGCGTTTGCCTGCTAATTCTTGTTCGGCTATTTTAATGAAATCGACCATATCGGTATCGTTTTGAAAATGGACTGCAAATATAGGAAAGACCTCGCAGTCAGCAAGGGCGAGGTTAGGAAATCCTGGAATCGGTTTATTGGCCTTCCAAAAGCCCGGGCCTCCTTTTTTTAGTGCGCGAAAGGGCTGCTTCGTGCCGCCATTCTTCGATTTTAGCTGAATTCCCTGACAGCAATACCTCTGGCACTTTCCAACCATTATAATCGGATGGTCGGGTATAGACTTCAGGGGCAACCAATCCATCCTGGAATGAATCGGTGAGAGCGGATGATTCATTGGACAGGACTCCGGGCAACAAACGGATTACAGCATCGGCCACGACGGAGGCTGCCAGTTCACCGCCGGAAAGAACATAATCTCCAATGCTGATTTCCCGTGTGATCAAGTGCTCACGGACCCGCTCATCCACACCTTTGTAATGTCCGCAGAGCAAAATCAGATTTTGCTTCAGGCTTAGCTGGTTGGCGATGGATTGGGTGAGCAGTTCTCCATCGGGACTCATATAAATAATTTCGTCGTAGGAACGTTCCGTTTTGAGGGCCGTGATGCAACGATCGATGGGTTCAATCATCATCACCATGCCGGCACCTCCCCCGAAAGCGTAATCATCAGTGGTCCGGTGCGGGTCCGTTGAATAATTCCGAAGATCATGAACGTTTACAGTGACAAGACCTTTGTCCTGGGCGCGCTTCAATATGGAGTCATTGAAAGGACTTTCCAGCAAACGCGGCAGACACGTAATGATATCAATTCGCATGGATCGAAATTAAGAAAATGACTCGGCTAAATATCCAAAAAACCTTCAGGCAACGCGACTGTGATTTTCTTTTTGGTTTTATTAATTCCCTTAATAAAGGGTCCATTCGTTGGAATCATCACTTCTTTTTGGCCCTGGACCACTACCAGATGACGGCTGAGGCCATGTTCAAAAACCTCCTTTACCTGGCCCAGTGAGCCCTTTTCAGTATCAATCACCTCAAAACCAACGATCTCTTCGTTGTAAAATTCACCCCTAGGTAATTTCGGGCGTTCAGCGTAGGGCAGGAATAAGCTACAACCCTTTAAAGCGGCAGCTTCTTCATAATTATTGACATCTTCCAGTTTGATAAAAGCCTTATCTCCCTTAATTGATTTAGATTGGATAAAATGAGGGACCAGATTTTGATTGATTTCAATGAAGAATAGTTTTAGACTTTCGAGATCAGGACAGTCCGTACCCAGCACCATGGTCACTTCTCCCTTCAGGCCGTGGGTCTTTGAGACATAACCAATTTTAAAACATTCCCGGATGTCCATGATGGTAAAATAATAATGCCAACACGACAGGCGCGTTGGCATTATGGTTTGGTCTAAAGATATTATGCTTGCACTTCTGCAGCAGGAGCTTCTCCTTCTGCAGGGGCAGCCGCAGAAACTTCGGCTTCAACGGGAGCCGGAGCAGCGGCCGCTACTTCAGCTTTCTTGCGAATGGCTTCTGTGCGTGCTTCTTTTATTTTTGTTTCAGCTGCTTTGCGTGCCTTGGCAACTTCTCGCTTGGTCTCATGGTGTGTATCGTGCTTGGACTTGATTTTCTCTTCTTTCTGCTTCTTCCAGTCAGCGAGTTTTTGATCGGCTGTTTCTTGTGTGACAGCGCCTTTTACAACTCCGATTTGAAGATGTTTTTTCAGCATCACGCCGCGATAGGAAAGCATGGCTTTTACGGTATCAGAGGGCTGCGCACCTTTCATAAGCCATTCAAAAGCTTTGTCTTCGTTGAGATTGATGGTGGCGGGTATGGTGGCAGGATCGTACGTACCAATCTTTTCGATGAATTTACCATCGCGGGGCGATCGGGCATCGGTTACCACTACGTCATATCTTGCAAGTTTCTTGCGGCCTCTGCGGGCCAATCTGATTTTTACTGACATTTCTTAAGTTTTTAAATGTTGGATCTCGTCCGGTTTTTAAAGGATTGCAAAGATAATGGATTTTGTCTTTTTGCCAATTAATCCCTAATCAAGGCAGAAAGAACATTAAAAGTATATAATTGAATAATCGATTATTAGATTTTTTATTGAAATATGGGCTTTATACATTTGTTTACTTACCTAATTGGCTATGGACAAATATTCCTACATCTCGAATGCTGACGTAGGCTACCTCGACCAGATGTATCAAAGTTATAAAAACGACCCCCAATCGGTCGATGGTACCTGGCAAAAATTCTTCGAGGGGTATGACTTTTCGCAACAACGATTTGGTAATAATAATCTTGTGACTGCCCAGGCGGATGGCATTTCCATTAAGGAGACGCTGGTGCGTACATTGATCCATGCCTACCGTTCCAGGGGTCATTTAAAATCCAATACCAACCCAGTCCGGGAAAGGCGTGACCATCATGTGTCCCTGGACCATAAGTTTTATGGATTTACCGATGTTGATCTTGACGTGGAGTTTGATGTCGGTGTGGAAATTGGTTTAGGAAGAACTACTCTGAGAAAGATAATCGAGAAGCTTGACAAGGTTTATCTGGGAACAATCGGCTTTGAATATAGCTATATCCGGAACCAGGAGATTTTTGACTGGTTTATTCAAAAGTGCGAAAAGGAATATTATACCTACAATCCTTCTTCGGAAGAAAAGAAAAGCATCCTGGCCAAGCTGAATGAGGCAGTGGTTTTCGAAAATTTTCTTCACACAAAATTTCTGGGTCAAAAGCGATTCTCTCTGGAAGGAGGAGAAACGACGATTCCTGCCTTGCAGACCATTATCAACAAGACGGCCGAAATGGGCGTCAAGGAAGTTGTCATCGGCATGGCCCACCGGGGTCGGCTGAATGTACTTTCCAATATCCTTGGGAAGACTTACGAGCAGATTTTTACAGAATTCGAAGGCAACATCAACCCCGACCTGACCATGGGTGATGGCGATGTAAAATACCACCTGGGTTATGCCAGTATTATTAACACGCCATCGGGAAATAAGATTTACGTTAAGCTCACACCCAATCCGTCTCACCTGGAAGTGGTGGATTCGTTGGTGTTGGGTTATACCCGCGGACAGATTGATGATGAATACAAAGGCAACCTGAATCAGGCGATGGCCATACTGATTCACGGAGATGCTGCCGTAGCGGGGCAGGGTATCGTTTACGAACTCGTTCAGATGTCAGGCCTCGAAGGTTATACCACAGGAGGGACCATTCATTTTGTGATTAACAACCAAATTGGATTCACGACAGATTATGAAGATGCCCGTACTGCCATGTATTGCACCGATGTTGCAAAGATTATTGATGCCCCAGTTTTGCATGTGAATGGAGATGATGCCGAGGCCGTTACCTTTTGTTCCAAGCTGGCCGTAGAATACCGTCAGAAATTCGGGAAAGATATTTTCATAGATATGTTGTGTTACCGGAGACACGGTCACAATGAAAGTGATGAACCGAAATTCACTCAGCCGAAATTATATAATCTCATTGCCAAGCATCCTAATCCGAGAGAGGTATATGTAAAGAAACTCATTGAACGCGGTGATGTGGATGCCGCCCTGGCCGATGAGATGGATAGAAATTTCAGAAGCCAACTCCAGGACCGGCTCAATGAGGTGAAGCAAAAGCCCCTTCCCTATAAGCCGCAAAAAGTTGAAGAAGAGTGGGAAAAGATGCACAGGGCTAAACCTGAAGATTTTGATAAATCTCCGGATACCAGCATCAAGCCGGCGGCCCTTGAGAAGGTTGCTAAAGCGATTACTACCATTCCAGAAGGATTTAAACCACTCAAGCAAATTGAAAAACTTTTAAAGGATCGCAAGGCGGCCTTCTTTGAAGATAAAGTATTGGGATGGGCAGAGGCCGAATTACTGGCTTATGGATCACTACTGTCAGAAGGCGTTCCGGTGCGCATGTCGGGCCAGGATGTAAAAAGAGGAACATTTTCCCATCGTCATGCCTATTTTTTTGATGCCAATACCAACGACCCCTACTGCGGTCTGGATCATATTGACAGTGCGCAGCAGCCATTTCATATTTATAATTCATTGCTATCTGAATTCGGCGTACTCGGTTTTGAATATGGTTACGCCATGTCGACACCCCATGCGCTCGTAATATGGGAGGCCCAGTTCGGTGACTTCGTCAATGGTGCACAAGTAATGATTGACCAATTCATATCTTCTGCAGAATCGAAATGGCAGCGGATGAATGGATTGGTGATGCTTTTGCCACATGGTTATGAGGGTCAGGGCCCCGAACATTCCAGTTGCCGCCCCGAGCGCTTTTTGCAATTGGCCGCCGAATACAACATGATCGTGGCCAACCCCACAACGCCCGCCAACATTTTTCATTTGCTGCGACGACAGGTGGCCTGGCATTTCCGTAAACCCTGCATTGTATTTTCACCGAAGTCATTATTAAGGCATCCTGCCGTCGTGTCACCGGTTAAAGAATTTACGGACGGGATATTTCAGGAAGTGCTGGACGATGTCAACGTAATAACCAAAGACGTGAAGCGCGTGGTACTCTGCTCCGGAAAAATTTATTATGATTTGCTGGAAGTCCAGACCAAGAAGAAGATAAAGGACACTGCCGTTGTCCGTCTGGAACAGTTGTTCCCTTTCCCGGAGAATACCCTAAAAGATATTTTTAAAAAATATAAAGGTGCCAAGGTGGTATGGGTTCAGGAAGAGCCTGCCAATATGGGTCCGTTGTCATTCATTCAGCGAATGATGCCTAAACAGGAAATGGAATTTATTTCCCGGAAGGTAAGTGCGTCACCGGCTACTGGTTATTCTAAAGTGCACAAAGCAGAACAAGAGAAAATTGTTACTCAGGCATTTGAAATTTAAGTTAGTAATTGTGATTTATAAACTAAAAAAACATTCATGGCTTTTCAAGTAAAAGTGCCCACGGTAGGAGAGTCTATCGCTGAGGTGACCATCGCCAACTGGACGAAGAAGGACGGTGACTTTGTGAAAATGGATGAACTGATTGCCGAATTGGAATCGGACAAAGCGACTTTCGAGTTGACGGCTCCGCAGGCTGGAGTATTAAAAATTATAAAGCCACAGGGCGAAACCGCCGCCATCGGTGTTGTGATATGTGAAATTGATACCTCGGCACAGGCACCCGCTTCCGCTTCAACACCATCACCAAAAGCGGACGTAAAACCTGCTGCCGCCACCCCGACAGCACAGCCAATGAAGCCAACAGGTGGTATAAAAGAGATGAAGGTGCCCACAGTGGGCGAGTCGATCACGGAGGTGACACTTTCCACATGGTTGAAAAAAGATGGAGACTTTGTAAAGCTGGATGAAGTCATTGCAGAGGTTGAATCAGACAAGGCAACCTTTGAACTTCCTGCCGAAGCCAATGGAATATTACGAATCGTAGCGAAGGAAAAAGATACCCTGCCCATCGGCGGATTGATTTGCAGAATTGAAATTACGGAAGGCGCCCCTGCTGCTTCAGCCGCCAGTCAGCCTGCACCCACAGGAGTAGCGGGTTATGCCGTTGGACATCCTTCTCCAGCAGCCTCTAAGATTCTGGATGAAAAAGGAATTGCTGCCGCTCAGGTCGCCGGTTCAGGCGTTGGCGGAAGAGTTACTAAAGAAGATGCCGTCCAAGCCCAGACTCCAGCGACTGCCCCGGCTAAGTCAGCAGTACCCAGCGGACCTCCGGTAATTGCCTCAGGAACCAGCCGCAATCAGCGCAGGGAAAAGATGACTTCTCTCAGAAAAACCATTGCCCGCAGGCTGGTGGCTGTAAAAAATGAAACGGCCATGCTCACCACGTTCAATGAAGTGGACATGAAACCGGTGATGGACCTGCGTTCAAAATATAAAGAGTCTTTCAAGGAGAAGTATGGCGTCGGACTGGGATTCATGTCATTCTTCACCAAAGCCATTTGTGTTGCGTTGAAAGAATTCCCGGCGGTAAATGCCTCTATTGATAAGGATGAAATTATCTATCACGATTATTGCGATGTGTCGATCGCCGTTTCCACACCGCGCGGGTTGGTGGTGCCGGTGATCCGCAACGCGGAAGCGCTCACATTTCAGCAAATTGAAAGTGAAGTGGTTCGCCTTGCCACCCGGGGCAGGGATGGAAAATTGTCTATCGAAGAAATGACAGGAGGCACCTTCTCCATTACCAACGGTGGTGTGTTTGGGTCTATGTTATCTACTCCTATTATCAATCCACCCCAGTCAGCCATTCTGGGCATGCATAATATTGTTGAGCGGCCCGTGGTAAAAAATGGGGAAGTTGTGATCCGACCAATTATGTACCTCGCGCTTTCCTATGACCATCGGGTCGTTGATGGAAAGGAGTCGGTGAGCTTCCTGGTCAGGGTGAAAGAGATGCTGGAAGATCCGGGCCGGTTGATATTGGGAGTTTGATTGAATATCAAAATGATCAAGAATCTGCAGATTCAAAATTTTAAATCAATTAAGGACCTCCACTTGAATTGCCGGAGGATCAACCTTTTTATTGGAGAACCCAATACCGGAAAATCTAATCTTCTTGAGGCGGTCGCTTTGTTTGCATTACCAGTTAATGCGGAGATAAAGCAATTGGTCAGAATAAGCGATATGAGCAATCTCTAAATTAATTTTATTAAGACCAAATCTTGAAGTTTTCCCGATTAAAATTGCAAAGGAAAAAGGTATTTATTTATTAAAAGAATATAACCTTTCGGATAACTGGAAAATACTTCACGATGACTTGATGTTTCAGATCACAAGTCGATCAAAACGATAAAGGAGTTTATTAAAAAATAACTGTATGCAATACAACGTCACTGTCATCGGCTCTGGTCCCGGAGGTTATGTAGCTGCTATCCGTTGCGCACAACTGGGTTTTAAGATCGCCATTATTGAAAAATATGCCACCCTTGGAGGTACATGCCTCAACGTAGGTTGCATTCCCTCTAAAGCCTTGCTCGATTCATCTGAACATTTTCATAATGCTGCTCACACGTTTAAGGAACATGGGATAGACATATCAGAGCCAAAGATCAACCTGACTCAGATGATCAAAAGGAAAGGTGAAGTAGTGAAATCCAATGTGGAAGGGATCGCTTTCCTGATGAAGAAAAATAAAATTGATGTGCATACCGGCGTGGGTTCATTCGTAGATAAAAACACGATCAAAGTCACGGCCAAGGATGGAAAAGAAATGACTATCACGTCAGACAACATTATCATCGCGACAGGATCCAAACCCACTGCCCTTCCTTTTGCAGCGTTTGATAAAAAGAGAATCATTTCCAGCACAGAAGCCTTGGAACTGAAGGAAGTGCCGAAACACCTCATCGTTATCGGTGGAGGCGTGATCGGGATGGAACTTGGCTCGGTCTATGCCCGCATCGGTTCAAAAGTTTCGGTGGTAGAGTTTCTGGATGGCCTTATCCCGACAATGGATGGAACTATGGGCAAGGAGCTTTTGAAAGTGACGAAAAAGTTGGGAATGGACTTTTACCTCGGCCACAAAGTGACTGCAATCGAAAATAAAGGGAAAGAAGTGATCCTCAAAGCGGAACCA
>JAYWDP010000545.1:0-2833 GCA_043779775.1 Cyclobacteriaceae bacterium | reverse complement strand
ATTGGAAGCGTATGAATATTTCAGCAGATAGGATGTGCATGCCCAATCTTCCGGAAGAAATTTTTATGGAGGGGATGAAGCAGCTTATTCATCTTGATCGCACTTGGATTCCGACAATTGATGGAAGTTCTTTATACATACGCCCATTCATGTTTTCAGCGGACGAGTATATTGGTATACGACCTTCTCAGAATTTCACCTTCATGATTATTACTTCACCGGTAGGGCCTTATTATTCCACACCCGTGAAAGTAAAAATTGAAACACATTATGCTCGTGCTGTAGAAGGCGGTACAGGCTTCGCGAAAGCGGGAGGCAATTATGGCGGCTCGTTGTATCCTGCAAAACTTGCACAAGATCAGGGCTATCATCAATTGATATGGACTGACGGCAAGACACATCAATATGTAGAAGAATCGGGCACCATGAATCTGATGTTTGTAATAGATGACACATTGGTGACACCTGAGTTGGGTGATTCAATCTTAAGAGGCATCACCCGCGACAGTGTGATAAAATTAGCGCGCCATTGGGGAATGAAGGTGGAAGAGCGAAAAGTTTCTGTTGTTGAATTGGTGGAAGGCATGAAAGCTGGTCGTGTGCAAGAAGCATTTGGTGCAGGCACAGCCGCGACTATCGCGCACATAAAATCAATCGGGCACGAAGGAATAGACTATGCGCTGCCTGCCGTTGAGAAAAGGATTTTTTCAAATAAAGTTTATCATGAATTGGATAAGATAAAACGTGGGTTAAGTCTTGATACATTCGACTGGATTTATAAATGTTAGATATAAAGTGTAGACTCAAATTTTTTTAGTTTTTAGTTGTTTACAGGTTTAATGGCGGACAAGTGTTCGCCATTATTTTTTATCTTTAGCCTTATATTAACAGCAGGCATGAAGATTTTAATTTTTTCTTTTGTTACATTCATATCATGTATAACAGGTTATAGCCAGAAACAATTGGTGCTTGTTAAACAGAATAAAATAATTGTTCGTATTACGGAAGGAGAATTTATCAGGTTCAAACGCAAAGACCGGGATCATTTTACAAGAGGTTTTATCGGAGGCATTCATCAGGATTATTTTAGGATAGGTGAGGACACAACTTATTTATATGATGTGGCTGCCATCGATCTTCGTAATAGGCCAAACTCCGGTTTTAAAGTACGGCAAACAGGAATCATGTTGATTGTTACTGGCGTGGCAGTAGTTTTAATAGATGCTTTCAATTCTCATACTGTAGATTCAGGTGTAGCAACTGTGTCTGGCACATTAATAGCGACAGGAATATTTATGCAATTTGTCAACAACGATATTTTTAAGATTGGCCGGAAGAAGAAGATTATTACGATGGGGTGACGAATTAGTTATACGTTCATTGTCCTGCATTATTTTTCTAAGATTGTGATTCTTCGATTTGATGGTCTTAGTAAAATTTATAGCAAGGTTAGATCGGCCAGGGATAGTAGCCCCGCGAAACGCTGGGTAAACTCTAAGCCTCCCGCAAAAAAGCGGGATAAACTCCGTGAGGAACGAGCGAGGACCACTCGAAGCGCGTGGCATGCTTGTAGCGAATAGCCCGGTGGCGCCTCGCCAGGCCGCCACATAAAATTAAAACAACAGGTGCACTCCGGATTAATTTTGAGTCTTGAGTTTTGAATCTTTCAATTACCTTTGCAAAAAATAGTAGCCCATGACCTCAGAACAATTAAAGGATTTAAAAACCCGTGTTGCCGCCCTCAGGCGGTATCTTTGACTATGATCGTAAAATTGTAGAGATAGAAGACGAAGAACGTATTTCGCACCAGGCCGATTTCTGGAACAACCCCAAGCAAGCCGAAGTTATCCTTAAAAGCATTCGCACCAAAAAAGTGTGGACGGATGTGTATGAAAAAGTCAATAAGCAATTAGAAGACCTTGACGTGCTGAATGAATTTCATTTGGCTGGCGATGTAAGTGAGGAGGAGCTGGCGGTTGACTATAAAAAATCATTCAAGGCGGTAGAAGAACTTGAATTCAAGAAGATGCTGAGCAAGGAGGAAGACCAACTCAGCGCCATGATTGAAATCAACCCTGGAGCAGGTGGTACCGAAAGTCAGGATTGGGCTGAGATGCTCTATCGTATGTATATAATGTGGGGCGAAAAGAATGGATATTCTGTGAAGCAGGTAGATTACCAGTCAGGCGAGGTTGCCGGAATAAAATCTGCAACACTGGAAATTGGTGGCGACTTTGCGTACGGAAAATTAAAATCAGAGATTGGGGTTCATCGCTTAGTACGTATTTCACCTTTCGATTCAAACGGGCGTAGGCACACTTCATTTGCCTCAATTTTTGTTTACCCGGTGGTAGACGACACCATCAAAATTGAAATCAACCCTGCCGATATTGAACTTCACACGTCCCGTTCTGGCGGTGCCGGTGGCCAGAATGTAAACAAGGTTGAAACGAAAGTACAGTTAACACATAAGCCTACGGGTATTGTAATTGTGTGCCAGGTGGAGCGGTCGCAACATGCCAACCGAGAGAAGGCCATGCAGATGATGAAATCCAAACTCTATCAGTTGGAGATGGAAAAACGAAATGCCGCCCGAGACAAAGTGGAAGCCGGAAAAATGAGAATAGACTTTGGATCGCAGATAAGAAATTATGTGCTGCATCCTTACAAGCTTGTGAAAGATGCCCGCACCGGAGTAGAGCGCACCGATGCACAGAATGTTCTTGATGGCGATCTTGATGATTTTATAAAAGCATATTTGCTGGAAGACCAGGAACAAGCAACGAAGCAGTAATCGGGTGTCGGTAATCAGTTATCGGTAATCAGTTATCGG
>JAYWDP010000544.1:0-8225 GCA_043779775.1 Cyclobacteriaceae bacterium | reverse complement strand
CATCAATGCTGGCACCACTCACACGAGCCGGTTCAACCAATGGCCGCGAAGGATACGTGATGCGATAAATCCGGCCGTGGGAATGGTCGCGGAGCGGGTCGCGTGCGCTGTGCTGCATGTGACCAATCAAGATGTTGTGCCAATCCGCAAGATAAAGTGAGCCATCAGGGGCAAACTCCATGTCCACAGGGCGGAAGTTCTTGTCGTCTGACTGCACAAGGTCTTGTCTGTGTTTACTATTGTATCCAGTTCCATCGTCCACCAGGATGTGTTCTTTCATCCCAAGAAACCCAATCGTGTTATTGATAAGCAGATCGCCTTGAACGTCATCTGGAAAGTGACGACTGGAAACAAACTCAAGACCCGATGTAGGACGCACCCGGTGCTTTTCTTCTATCAAATTTTTCGATTTGGGAGTGGCAACGCCATACCTTGGCTTGATTGTTCCGGGCATCATCCAACGAACATCCGGACCTGAAGTCTCGGCAAAGAAATTTTGACCCCATTCATCAAATGCAATTCCCCACGGATTTGGGATTTCAAGCTGTGCAGTTCGTTCAAGCTGACGCCTTTGTGGATTATACCGGTAGAACCCACCATTGGTAGCACGTACAGGACCATACGATGTCTCGACGTTTGTATGTAAGAAAACCCCTTCACCGCTATAAATTGCTCCCGAAGGATCTGCAGTATATGCATGGTGGGCATGATGGGTGTCATGATCATCAAATCCACTCAATAGAATTTCTTTCGTATCTGCTTTATCATCGCCATCGGTATCTGTAAAGAGCATCAGGTTGGTGCCTTGCGAAACATAAACGCCTTCGGAGGCGATCTCAATACCAAGAGGAAGGTGCAAGCCCTCAGCGAAAATTATTTGCTTGTCCGCTTTCCCGTCCGCATCGGTATCCTCGAGTATGATGATCTTATCGTCAGGCTTTTTATCACCAGGCTTATAGTGCGGGTAGCTTGGCATGGTAGCAACCCATAACCGTCCTTTGTTATCGAAGGATATTTGAGAGGGGTTTGCCAAGTCGGTAAATTCTTTTTCAGAAGCGAACAAATCAATTTTATAGCCGGGGGCGACTTTAAATTTATCGAGGGCATCCTGACCATACAGATATTTTAGACTTCCGTTCTCTTTAGGATCATAATTTGTTTCTACAGTTGGAAGTTTTGTTGTCTTTTGATCTGCGGCGGCGACATCCATTTTTATTCCCTTGACAGCCTGCCAAATGGCGGTATCACGGATTGCAGTCATCTCACGGATCTTGGCAATTTCTTCAGGATAGTTGTCTTGCCCAAAAGGATTGTACCTGCGACCATAAGCATGAACGCCATTGGGTATTTTAATATCATTATGCCACATCCAGTTTTTCTCGATCACTGCATCGCGCACCAGGGCACGGTTAGTTTCAGCCTGGACGGCACTTTTTCCAAAAATCTTGTCGGCCAACAGCGTGGCGAATTGTACATAACCTGCACTGTTAAGTTGTGAACCATCGATGGTCAATGGCTTTCCGTCCTCAAACCATTCTTTAGTAGGAGTAAATGCATCGACAAAGTGCACTTTATTTTTGGCTGCTATTTCTTTCATGGCCCGTGTGTATAGGCCGAGGTTTACATTTTCCTGTTTGCCATTGGGAAGATCATATTGTCCTGAAAGATCCTGGAAAGCTATGGGGGATACAATCGCCAACTGAGTTGATGAATCTCCATTGTAGTTTTGTCGCAGGGTGTGTTTAATAAAAGCGTCAAGTTCCAATTGGTAGTTTTCGAGCCCTGTTTCACCCTGAAACGATTCGTTGTATCCAAAAAAAGCTAAGATGATATCTGCCTTATGCCTGGTAATCCATTGGTCGGGTGTTTCAAAATGACCTTGACTACCAGAATTTTTAGCGAATTCAGTCTGGTATTTTTCTGCACCCGGAAACACCCATGGCCATGGGCGGCTTGCATGTGGCCTGAATCCGGGTGTGTCTCCACCATCACACATGTTTCGGATATAAAGCAAACTATCAGGATAACGGACTTGCATTTCAGTCTCAAAATGACCGAAGTTCATCATCCTTGAGCAAAGATTATTCCCGATTAAAATAATATGAGAGCCCTTTCTGATTTTTAATGCAGTTGAATCTGATGAGGTGCATTGTAAGGCGCAAAGTGAGATCACCACAAAACCAAAGATGTTGATTGATAGCCTTATCGTGTTCTCTCTATTATTTATCGCCATAAGGTTTCAATTCTTTTGTTGACATGTATTTAAGCTTCCAAATAAATGTAATAATTTCCGTTTATATAAATACCGAAAGGCAATTTGAAGTCAATGAATTATCAGTAGAAACAATCCCATTCACTCTCCTAATTTATTCATTTACTAACGGGCGGGAGTCACCTGCGCTGAAGCCTGAGCTCAAAAATCCCTCCCGAGTCCACTCTCTAAAGCCTTGAAATATTTCTTCCTATTGAAACTGTACAAATAGGGAGCTTTGTGTGCTCCCCCTGAATAGTGCTTTTCCTTCCGATCCAGAATGCCGTACGAAATCATCTTCCGGTTGAAGTTGGCGCGGTCCAGGCTGGTGCTCAGGATGGTCTCATATATGGCCTGGAGATTCTTCATCGTAAACTCATTTGGAAGAAGGTTGTATCCGATAGGCTGATAGTTGAGCTTCATCCGCATTTCCTCCAGTGCCTTTTTGATGATCAACTGGTGGTCCAGCAGGAGTTCAGATAGTTTGCCCAGGTCGTGCCAGACACAAGCCAGAGAAATTTCATCGGGTTGAGGACTGACTTTGCCATATTCAACCAGTGCATAATATCCAACGGTAACGAAACGTTTTAAAGCCCAATGATCTTTATCATATTTCTGGTCCAGTGATCGGAGTGCTTTCATGAGGACCGTGTTACTGGATCGCTCAGGTTGGCCGAATGTATAGAACTGCTGGAGGAAGATGTCATCCAACCCTGTGCGAACTTTCAGAATGCGAGCCGCTGCTTCATCAATATGCTCCCTCTTTCCCACAAAACCTCCCGGTAACATCCAAACTTTTTTGCTCACAGACTGCAGCAACAATACTTTCAACTGATTCTCGTGAAATCCGAAAATGACGTTGTCGATGGAGACTCCCTGGAGGTATAACTGATGGCCGCGTCGGAGGAAGTCTTCCATGGAGTCTGGTTTCATAATGTGTTTGAATAGGATGGGTTTCCGCTGATTTAACAGGTGAAATTAGCATTAGCTACAGTGCAATCTGCATATAATTGCATTAAAATCTTCAAAATCCGTGAAGTGAATTTAATATCTTATTCAAATATACTATCATTGTGTCATAATGACTCAATATATTTCAATCAAAATTCAATACCATGATCACCACAAGAAATTTAGCCCTGGCCGCACTGCTGTTATGCATGTCCGCAGGACTGCTCGCACAAAACCCACCCCAATTGGGAAAGAATTCCATCCATGAGGTCGTCTCCGCCATGACCCTGGAAGAAAAAGTAAATATCCTGGTGGGCGGTGGCATGAACATGCCGGGGATGCCCATGTTTGGCGATGCCGAACCCACGGACGCGCAGAAAAAAGTGCGCGGCGCAGCGGGTACCATCGCTGGCATCCCGCGCCTTGGCATTCCTTCAATTGTCGTCTGTGACGGCCCCGCCGGTATTCATCCTTTCAATGCAGGAAAATCAAGACTATACTACGCCACCGCCTGGCCCATCGGAACCCTATTGGCCTCCAGTTGGGATACAACCCTTGTGAAAAAAGTAGGCGTTGCCCTTGGCAATGAAGCCAAAGAATACGGAATCGACATATTACTTGGTCCCGGATTGAACATCCATCGCAATCCGCTGGGTGGTCGAAACTTTGAATACTATTCCGAAGATCCTATTATAACAGGCTATATCGCTGCTGCCATGGTCAATGGTATCCAAAGTAGTGGAGTGGGTACTTCCGCCAAGCACTTCTTCGCCAATAACCAGGAAACCAATCGCAATACAGTCAATACCATCGCGAGCGAAAGAGCCCTGCGGGAAATCTATCTGAAAGGCTGGGAAATTATGGTAAAGCAATCCAACCCCTGGACTATTATGAGTTCTTATAATCTCGTGAACGGTACCCACACAGCTCAAAACCCTGAACTCCTCACTACGATCCTGCGAAAGGAGTGGGGATACAAAGGCTTCGTGATGACGGATTGGTTTGGAGGCAGGGATGCAGTATCGATGATGAAAGCTGGAAACAATTTACTTATGCCCGGTTTGCCTTCTCAGAAGCAAGCCATTCTCGATGCCGTAAAGGCCGGACAACTGGATGTAAAAGTGCTGGATCAGAATGTGGCCGAAATATTGAATATCATACTCCTTTCTCCTACTTACAAAGGCTTCAAGTATTCCGACAACCCCGATCTGATGAAGAACGCAAAGATTTCCAGGGAAGCGGCCGCAGAAAGCATGGTGTTACTCAAAAACAACAGTGCGCTGCCTATTACTGCTGGAAGCTCCGTGGCGCTCATTGGAAATAACGGTTATGAGCTTATCGCAGGCGGTACGGGCAGCGGTGATGTCACAAAGATGTACACGGTTTCACTGGCAGAGGGACTTTTCCGTGCAGGGTTTGCAACGAATCCCGAACTTTACATGACCTATACCAGGTACCTCGAGGAAGAAGGAGTGAAGAGACCTAAGAAAAGTTTGTTCGAGGAGATGATGAGTCCCGCAGAACCGATCGGAGAATACTCCCTTGGCGCGGATCTTATCGCCAAAATTGCCAACACAACCGATCATGCCATTATCAGCATCGGCAGAAACGCCGGGGAAGGAAACGACCGTAAAGTGGATGGCAATTACAACCTGAACGTTAACGAAAAAGCACTCATCAAAAATGTTGCTGACGCTTTTCATGCAAAGAATAAGAAAGTGATTGTGGTCCTGAACATTGCCTGTCCCATTGATGTAATGCAATGGAAGGACCATGTTGATGCCATTCTGCTGGCATGGCAACCCGGACTGGAAGGCGGCAATGCCATGGCTGATGTGCTCAGCGGCAAGGTCAACCCCTTCGGAAAGTTGGCTACGACTTTCCCTGCGGCATACACTGATGATCCTTCCGGAAAGAATTTCCCAGGCAAGGAGTTTCAAGATAAACCCGTTCCAGGAATGTTTGGCCAGAAGGCTTTCGAAGCCGAAGTGACGTATGAAGAGGGTGTCTATGTCGGCTATCGCTACTACAACACATTCGGCGTAAAGCCCGCTTATGAATTCGGTTATGGCCTGTCATACACAGACTTTACTTACAGCAACCTGAAGCTGAGTTCGCCGACGATTACGGATAAACTTACCGCCAGCGTCACGGTAACCAATTCCGGAAAAACAGCTGGCAGGGAAGTCGTTCAATTGTACATCAGCGCGCCTACCGTCAAACTTGACAAGCCCGCCGTCGAGTTGAAAGCCTTCGTTAAAACAGGAATGTTGAAGTCAGGTGAGTCGCAGACATTTATATTTACCATCACGCCCGGTGACCTGGCTTCTTATCAGACGAAGACTTCTTCCTGGATAGCCGATGCTGGCATGTACACGATCAAGATTGGAACTTCTCAGACTGTGAAGCAGTTCGCTACTTTCAAGCTGGCGAAGGAGATCGTCGTTGAGAAAACCAATAAGGTTCTCGTGCCGAAGGGACCGATTAGTGAACTGGTTAGTAAAGGTGGGAAGTAGGGGGTAACTGGTAATCGGTAAGAGGAAGAGGTGGATTGATTGTCATCAGTGATCACTGCAGAGAGTCGAAAATACTTTATTTTTACATCAATTGTCAGGATCCAGCTCACTAATCAAAACCTTGTTCTTGTGAAAAAACCTATACTTAGCTTTTTTGTAGCTGTTCATTCCGATTCAATGAAGCTGATAAGGCGGTGACTATTTGTGCGTGTGAAGGATCGTTTAATGGAATGCTGAAAAAGAGAACGATCCAAATCGCTTGGATAAAGAAAGATAATCCGATAGGAATAGATGACGTTACCCCAGTTCCGGCTATTTCCTATGAAGGAAAGGAAGTTGTCGTGAGAATGAATTAGGAATTATGCTCTAACCCACGAAGCCATGAAAACGCAAATTTCAAATTTAATTATGTTGGCGTTGGTCTTATTGTCTCTAAGCAATGGGTTTGCCCAAACCAGCACAACCCTTGATACTAAAGTAGAAAAATTCCTGAGCGACCATAAGCGCGAGTGGCATGATTTGAATGTGCCCTATGAGGACGGGAAAATTCTTCACGATTTGATTATTAAGAATGGTTATACGTCAGCTTTGGAAATTGGTACATCCACCGGGCACTCTACGATATGGCTGGCCTGGGCAATGAGCAAGACAGGAGGAAAAGTAATCACGATTGAAATTAGCGAGCGAAGACATAAAGAAGCTTTAAAAAATTTAGCAGAAGCCGGCCTTTCTGCTTTTGTAGATGCCCGGCTTGGCAATGCCCACGACCTAGTAAAACAGTTGCCCGGCACATTTGATTTTGTCTTTTCAGATGCGGATAAAGATTGGTACAAGCAATACTTTATTGATATGGATCCAAAATTAAAAGAGGGAGGGTGCTTTACCACACACAATGTGACCGATGGGTTGGCAGATGATGATTTCCTGAAGTATGTGCAAAATCATCCTAAGTATAACACTACCATTGACAGGACGAGTCGCGCAGGGATAATGATTAGTTACAAAGCGAAGTAGAATAATTTGCTATTTGGCGCAGGTTCAGTATAGGACCTTAATATTTAAAAGAAGCAACAGTAGTCAGTTGTCCTTCCTTTACGGTGGCTTTGCGGGTACTAAGCCCGAGCTTGATGGTGTATTCCGCAGCAAACAAAGAGAGCGACTTATTGAGGGAATTATAATTAAGCTGGTTGCCTGTCTTATCAAGCACGTAATAATTGTCATCGCCGCTGCCACTAACCATCACGCTTCCAGTACCAAATTCGCTGATCTTTCCCTTGACTATTTTTGCCGTCCTTTCTGTATTATTCACCTTAATCTGAATGTTGCAAGGGAAGAACGACAAAGATTTATTAAGTGTCTGGTAGTTTAACTGAGTACCTAAGGAGTCATACGCGTAGAAAGATTCATCCGTCAAGCCTTTGACCAAAAGCGTTCCGGATATCAACTCCGTTAATTGTTCGCCCACAATATCGGCTTTCGTCAGCGTGTTATTTAACTTGACGTTATATGACCCCGGCAAAAAAGCTAACGGTTTTTCCAGTGTGTTATAGTTAAGTTGATTGCCCGTGGCATCAAGAACATAATAGGATTCATTGGTAACGCCATGAACAATCAGTGTACCCGTCCACAGCTCCGTAAGTTGTTCGTTTGTAATAGCCGCTTTCGTGACCGTATTATTTACTTTCACCGTATAAGATCCCTTCAAAAAAGCCAGCGGTTTTTCCAGCGTGTTATAGTTCAGTTGCTTGCCCAGGGCATCAAGAACATAATAGGCTTCATTGGTATTGCCATGAACGACCAGTGTTCCGCTCCTAATCTCAGTAACCTGATTCAATTTTACTTCGGCATGAACCTCCGAATTGTTCAACTTAACCACGAAAGATGAAGCAAAAAGGGAAATTCCCTTTCCGAGCTGATCATAAGTAAGTTGCGTACCCAAAGTATCCATGACATAGTACGTCTCCGAAGTTGTGCCGCTGACCATCACAGTGCCGGTGGAACATTTGGCCAGTGTTCCTTCTTTCACCACCACCGGATATGAGGAGTTGTTAACCTTTATCTGGTACTTGCCAGGATCCAACGTCAACGTCTTACTGATGGTTTGATAGTTGACCTGTTTTCCACGTTCATCAAAAACGTAGAAAGTAGCAGATGTACTTCCCTCAACCTGCAGGGCCCCTTGGCCAGCTTTGATATCAGCGCCAGGAGGGAGGTCTGAAAAGCTACAACAAGGATCCGCCGAAGGTTTACCTCCACAGGAATAAAGGGAAGAAATCAAAATAAACATTGCGCCACAAGAAAGAAACACCTTGTTGGCTTGAAGGAAGGATCGCAAAGTCATAATCTCATCAAAACCATGTATAATTTCCACTTACAAGTGTCGCGACACTTCTAAAGTACCATTAATAGAGCACATAGCCAAAACATTGCCTACCTGCGCGTAGCCCGTAACCGATTGGGGCCGATCGTCATCGGGATAGGGGAGATGTGGGGCCTGAACTTTTCAA
>JAYWDP010000543.1:0-2855 GCA_043779775.1 Cyclobacteriaceae bacterium | reverse complement strand
CGAAGTTCTTTCTTCGCTTCAATGAAACTCTGCCTTAGGTTGCCGGTGGCCAACCATTTTTTGTAGAAATTTAAAATAAGCTTCTGAGTGGCATCGTCGTCAACTTTAAACATGCTCATGATAAGGACTTTGGCTCCCGCCACGAAGAAGGCGCGCTGCAATCCATAAACACCTTCACCATTAGAGATCTCACCCAGGCCCGTTTCGCAGGCACTGAGTACCACCAGGTCGGTCTTGTCGAGGTTGAGACTCATCGCCTCATAGGCTGTGAGTACACCGCTTTCAATGTTGTAGTTGTAAGTTGTTTTATCCAGGATATCTCCCGCACCTTTCAGCAACAGACCGCATTTCATCAGCGGGTTCTCCGCCATCATGGCCTCGTTCTCCGTGAGATCTTTCTGTAGCCCGGGGTCTTCGGCTTTTGCATAAAATCCGTGGGTGGCGATATGGAAGATCTTGGGGTTATCCATACCCTTGACTTTTTCCTCGGTCGCGGCGTTTTCCATGTACTCGTCTGTCTTCCAGCCTTTCTGCTTCAGCAACGCTTGTAATTCATTCACTTCTTTTTCCGTGCCTGGCAAATCTGCCACTTTATGATTCGCGGATGCGGTAAGGTAGAAGGTGGGATTTCCAAACATGGAAGCGTTGTTGCCGGTGGATCCGGAGGTGCCCGCCAGCTTGGCTTTGACTTTTCGCAAGTAAAGATCCTTCGTATTGCTCACCATGACAATGTTTGAATTATCGATCACGTATTTCCCGTCAGGGGTAGGGATAGCCTCCAGGTTGATTTGATTATACACGCCGTCCGGAGAAATAAATATCGTGGCATATTGACCGATCTCTTTTTGAAAAGGCTCCCAGAAAACTTTGTAGGAATATTGATCGGGTAGTTTGCCAGTGATACAGTTGCGGTAATATTTAAAAAACCGGGTCTCCATGCGGTGGCCGTCGGGTAATTCAATGACTTTGGGTCGGCTTTTATCTCCTTTCACATAAAGGGCCACATAAATAATGGAGTCGGTAAACGAGTGATTGAAATAGCGGTAGCGCACCATCTCCACGGCCACATCATTTTTGCCGAGGGCAGATTGTACGTTGTCATAGGTGATGCGCTTGTTTTCAAAACTCTGTCCGAAGATTTCTGATTTCTCGCTCAACTCCCGTTCCAGTTTTTCCACCTCTGCACTCAGGGCATTAGGATCAATGGCGTTATCGAGCAACTGTTGCGAACTCATGGATAAGACATTGGTGAGAAATTCCTTTTTTTGCACCCAGTCGGTGTAGCTTGCCTTGAGTGCTTCGTCGGTGCTGTTAAGAATGCGCTCCCGTATCTTAATGGAAGAACTCAACAGCAGTGCCTTGGTCAACAACTGATAATTATAAACCTTGCCACTGAGGTCGCGGAAATCTTCCAGTTGGCTAAAGGCGAGGGTATTGTAAAATTCAAAGTCTCCCTTGATAGTGTTCCAGTATTTTGCTTTTTCCCGTTCACTCAGGGCCGGAAAATATTGTTTGATAAAATTCTCGTAGTTGTTCAGCGCAATCTCAATATTTTTCTTGGAGCCCTTAAAGTCTTTTTCCATGTAGTAGACCTTGGCTAGTTTGGAAAGAATTTTTACATATTCAGGATGTTTATCGCTAAAATATTTTTCATACAGGTCTTTTCCTTTTTTGTAAAACTCTTCTGCTTTCACATAGTTTTTTAACTGGTAGTACACGTCGCCAGTCAGGGCAAAGATGGAGGCTGCCTGAATGCTGTTTTTGGTTCCTGTTTTCGTCCGCCAGATGGTCTCCGCCTGGGTAAGCGAACTGAAAGCCTGATCATATTTTTTCTCAGAGATGTATAGAATGGCCGTGTTCTTCAGCATGTCAGCATACTGGGGATTGTCTTTACCCAGCTTAGCGCCCATGATATCCCTGGCTTCCAGCATGACTTTTTCAACTTCCTTTTTATTGTTGCCTTTGTAAAATTTAATAAGGGCGAGTTGGGAGAGTGACTTGGCCACATCGATGTGGTTGCGCCCGAATTGTTTCTCCTGGCTGGCAAGTGCCTTGACAATATTTTCTTCGGCTCTTTCGTAGTCGCCGATGGTGTAGTCAATGTCGCCCAGCAATTTTTGTGTTGAGGCGGTCTTCGTGGACTTTTCACCATAGACGCTGACGGCGATCTGGTTGGCGCGCAGGGCAATCTTGTCGGCACCGGTGTAGTCACCTTCCGCCAGCAAAAGCTTGCCTCGGTTTACCAGGGGTTCAATTAGCCGGAGGGATTCCTTCCCATAGATCTTTTCATATTCTGCAATCAGGCCCATAAGAAGTTCGTCCGTTTCTGAGTAGCGGCCCAGGAGGATGAAGAGACTGGCGAGGTCTTGCGCGCTGGTTAGCTCGTCAATACCCACGATGGGAGCATCCGCCTTGTTAATGATTTTAACGGTGCGGTCGAGCGCGTTTTCCGCCTCATCGAACAGACCTTTGATACCGAATAAATTGGCTTGCGCGTCAATCGCCTCTACCAGAAGTCCTTTCTTGTCGTCGTCCTTACGGAATTCCTCGAGGATGGCGAGTGATTTGTTAATATTTTTCTCGGCCTCTTCGTACTGTCCCAGTTTTAATTCCAGCTTGGCGATTTTGGTGAGCTCTTCTCCATACTTGAAATCCTTATCATCGTATTTGCTGCGCGCCACCAGGGATGCTTTGTCGAGCGTGGCAACAGCTTTTTTATACTGATCGGTGAGTTCGTAATAAATGGCCAGGTGGTTGAGAATTTCAAGATGGTCTTTATGCCAGGCCCCGATCTCTTTGCCGACAATTTTATTATAGCTCTCCTCATAAATCTTTCCGGCTTCCGTTATTTTGTT
>JAYWDP010000542.1:0-2858 GCA_043779775.1 Cyclobacteriaceae bacterium | reverse complement strand
TCTGTTTCAGAAGATTGACCTTTGTGTGAGATTCGGGCTTTATATTTTCCAGGGGCAACGCGATATCCGCTGTAATCTCCGTAAACATAAACTCCAGCAACACCTGTTAATGGCTCTGTCCTGAAATCCCACGCAAAACGATTCAGCCCGGCTTCAGAAGTAATTGTTTGTTTCGCAGGCGGTCCACCGGGATAGGGCTTGAAACTTCCGTCTTTTTTATTGGTATACGAACGAATTACTTTTCCGCTTCCATCCAAAATTTCAAGAGTAACCTTTACGGTATCGGCCTTTTCTTTTAAGAAATAATCAAGCAAGACACCGTTTGCCGGATTGTGACCTAATCCAGGGATTTCACCAAAATATTCTGGGATCGTGACAGTTGATAAAAGGTAGGTGGGTTTAGGGGCGAAGATTTTTAAAGCCGCATCCAAGTTTCCTTTTGATTGTTGTATCGCCCCCAAGTCATCTAGTATCCAGAATGATCTCCCTGCGGTGGCAGCTACTAAATCATTGTCACGGATAGTAAGATCAGTGACGGGAACTACCGGCAAGTTCAATTGAAATTTACTGAATGTTGCTCCACCATCGTAGGAAATATAAAACCCTCTTTCTGCACCAGCGTACAACAAGCCTTTTACTTTTTTGTCTTCACGTATTACTTTGATGAAATCATCAGCCTCAACACCCGTTCCAATCTTTGTCCAACTCTTTCCATAGTCAATGGATTTGTAGGTCATGTTACTATAGTCGTTAAACTTATAGCGCGAGGCGGAAATATACACGGTGCCTTTGTCATGTGGCGATACCTCGATAGAATGAATCATCCCTTCGGGCAAACCGACAGGGGTAATATTACTCCAATTTTTTCCGCCATCTTTTGTCAGCTGCACGAGGCCGCAATCGCTGCCTGTATAAATCACACCGACTTCATGAGTGGATTCAATCACATAATAGATCGTATTATAATTTTCACCACCGGCCCCTTCGTTGGTAATAGGGCCTCCACTTACATCTTGTTTGGTTGTATCGTTGCGAGTGAGGTCTGGGCTTACTACATCCCAGCTCAAACCACCATTGGTAGTCTTAAACAAAACATTGGCGGCATGGTACATTACTTTTGGATCGTGTGGAGAGTTGATGAGAGGCGCGTTCCAATTAAAACGATACTTCATTTTCTTGGGTGCAAAGGCAAGATTCGTAGAAGGATATTCTTGGAGGTCTTTGGTTTCGCTGGTGCGTGTGTCTAGCACATCAATTTGCCCTTGGTAACAGCTACCATATAATAATTCAGGATTACTAGGATCGTTGAATGCTATCCAGGCGCTTTCGCAACCGGGCCCGTTGATCCAATCTTTATCGGTAATTCCAAAACTTCCATTTCTACTTGGCGTGGCTACCGATAAGTTATCCTGTTGTCCTCCATATACCCAATACGGAAAACGGTTATCAGCAATTACGCGATAGAATTGTGACGTTGCTTGATTGTTCAGTGGGGAGAAAGTTCTTCCAGTATTATAACTGATTTCGCCACCGCCATCATCGGCCAAAGCAAAGTTTTGATTGTTCTTTGGGTTGATCCATAAGTCGTGGGTATCGCCATGGCCTACGCGAATGGTCGAGAAAGTTTTTCCACCATCAATGGAGCGAGTCATCGGAGCATTTAACACATACACGACATCTGCGTTGATCGGATCAGCAAAGACTTCCATGTAATACCAAGAGCGTGAGGTAATGGTTTGATCGGTAGAAAGTAAATTCCATTTCTTGCCTCCGTCATCTGAGCGATACAATCCAGCTTTGGATTTCTCGGCTTCTACAATAGCGAAAACTCTGTTGGGATTAGCGCGCGAGACACTTACGCCTATCTTACCCATTTCTTTAGGTAGACCATCATTGATTTTGTTCCATGTTTCACCAGCATCAATAGATTTCCATACGGCACAACCAGCACCGCCACTTTCAACTTTCCAAGGATAGCGTCTGTGTTGCCAGGTAGCCGCATACAAAATGCGAGGGTTGGTCATGTCCATGCTAAGCGAAGAGGCTCCTGTGTTCTCATCCACGAAAAGAGTTTTCTTCCAGGTAGTTCCACCATCGATTGATTTGTAAACACCACGATCAGCGTTTGAACCATGAACGGTACCTTGAGCCGCCACATAAACAATTTCCGAATTATTGGGATGAACAATTACATCAGAGATGTGTCGCGTTTTTTCTAAGCCGATGTTCTTCCAGGTCTTACCGCCATCGGTAGATTTATACACACCATCGCCAAAGGAAGTCATCACTCCACGTACGGCATGTTCGCCAGTGCCCACATAAATTACATTAGGATCAGTTTCGCATACAGCGATGTCTCCGATAGAACCCACTTTAAAAAACCCATCTGAAATATTTTTCCAGGTCATGCCGCCATCATCAGTTTTGGCTACGCCTCCACCGGTATATCCCACATAGTACACCATCGGATCGACAGGAGAACCTGCAATGGAATTGGCGCGACCTCCCCGGAAGGGGCCAATGCTTCGCCACTTTAGGCCTTTGTATAAATCCGCTTTTGGAATTGGCGCAGAAGCAGCTTCAGTTTTTGGTTTTGCTTTTTGTGCATGAGCAGTTAGTGCTAGCAAAAAGCCAATGGATAGAATTAATAATTTCTTCATGACGGTTTAGGTTTGTCCTACTAATTACGAAAAAAAGATGAGAAAAAGAGGTTGTTCGTTATGTTAAAGCAAAATCGATGATAAGAGGCTAATAGATCATTTGTCCTGATTTGCTTTTTCAATGAGATGGTACCCGGTTGCACCCGAAACGATTGATAGAAAAAGGCCGCCAACAGAAATGAAATCGATATCTCCTTT
>JAYWDP010000541.1:0-20528 GCA_043779775.1 Cyclobacteriaceae bacterium | reverse complement strand
TGGCGTTGTTTGGCCGTTCGTGGTAATTGGAAATGGATCACTCACCACAAGGCGATAGTCAAATTTACCGAGCTGGCCTCGTGCATAGACACTGAGCTTGCGTGAAAACTCGTCCGTCTGGTCTACTGTTGCTTGGGCAAACACAGGGACATCCATGGTCATGATGGTACCGATGCTGGGTTGGCTGAATCGGGAGAGACCATTGGTGATCGTCAGGCCTCCTCCCAAAATAAGTTTTTCATTGCCTTTTTTGAATTTATATTCTCCCAGGGCGTCATGGAAAAATGCTTGTATTTTACGGTTGCCGGCATTTTGAGATACGGAATTGAAATTATTCTGTCCGTACTGAAAGTAAAAAAATACATGGTCTGTTAACTGGCCGTAAAACTGGAATCGTGTTCTCCTCAAGCCGATATCAAATGTCTGATTGGCCGGCTCATTCATGAGAAGACTTCCCGGATTGCTATCGTTGGTGCGGAACCATATCTGATTCAGGAACGTCGCTTTAAGATAATGGCTTCCATCCTCATTCAGTTTCAACCGGAGTTCTTCAATTTCCTTCGGGGGCTCTTTGGTTGTCTCCTGTGCAGCGGCTTTGGTGAAGGCGATCAATAGGATTGCCGCAAAAAATATCTTTTGCTTCATGCTAGATTAAAAATTGAATTGAAAGGGCTGGCTTTTACCAGCTCTTGGTTATGATACGGGTTGTTCGATACCTTCTTTTGCTCTCTGCACAAAGTCTTCTGCAAATTTTTCGAGAAACTCAATTTCTGTTACATCCAGAACATCAAGTTTTTTATAGAAAAGCAGTCTCCGTTTATGGCATTCAATATGAATTTTTTCCCGACTTTCAAGGAATCGGATGATTCGTATATTGAAGAATTCACGGATTCCTGATTCAGGTTGGCCATGAAGGTAATACTTTCGCGAAAATTCCGGATACTCTTTAAAGTCAATGTCTTTGCCGCCGATCAACTCCGAAAGTTTTGTACCAAGCCCTTCCGGTTCGAGTGCAAAATCAGGGATAAGAAGACCAATGTCTGAAACATGGACAATCGTCATGTGGGTCTCGGTGCTGGCCTGACGGGCCCCTTCAATCAGGGTCATGTCAGCCACTTCTATTTTACCAATATCCAGGTATTTCGAAAGCATATTTTCTTCAAAACGGATTTTGTTGCCTTTTTCAATCGGAAAGTCCTTGTACTTATTTGCTGTCCGTATGTGTTGGGGGTTAAAATCGTAGTCGTTGGCATCCGCAAATTTTCGTAAGGAAATTTGGCGAGGGCTAAGCTTAATTTCAATCCTCTGTTGACTCGAGGTATCAAGCTTTCGGGCTGCAAGCGGGTGGTTTGAAAAGAATTTGAAACTATCGAACCCTTGTACGGCGACACTGCCTCCGGATTGTTGATACTCTTCTTCAAAATGATGCAATTGTTCCATGAAGCTGTGATCAACGATGCGTGCTTCTGAAAAATTGATCGTTACTTTTTTTCCGGGTTTAATTTTATTGAACATCTTTTTAAACCCAATCAGATTGGAGAAGATGGCCGAGTCTTTAACCTTCACACTGTAGTCGCCATTGTTTTCATAGACTTCATAACGTGCTTTGAATAAACTCCTTAGTGGAGCGCCATTGAGTATGTGAAACAAAAACTTCATCAGAATTCCAGACGCCACACCCACCAGCAGGTCGGTAGAAACGGTAACGATGATGGTGACTATAAATATGACCAACTGTTCAGAGCCAATTTTATAGGTTTTGAAAAATTCGTTGGGTGATGCAAGCCGATACCCCACGGCAATCAACAAGGCAGCCAGGGCCGTATTAGGAATCATTTCGATAACGGGGATAAACAATAGCATGGCGATAAGAAGGAACAGACCATGGAAGAAGTTTGCCCAACGGGTGCGGCCGCCAAAAGTAATGTTTGCCGAACTACGTGCCACTTCGGAGATCATGGGAAGGCCCCCCAAAAGTCCTGAAAGTCCATTGCCCATGCCTACAGCCACCAGGTCCTTGTTAGGATTTGAGATTCGTTTCCAGGGATCCAATCCGTCAATGGCTTTTACGGTGAGGAGAGATTCCAGACTATTCACAAAAAGGAACATGAAAACATATTTCCAGAAGACGTAAGAGCCGATGGCAGAGAAATCGGCGTTAAAGCTCACGGTTTCCCAAAAGTTGCCAATCTTCACAAGATCAAAAGCAGGCTCGGTATGTTTGAAGTCCATCATCAACGCCAAGGGTATTGTCACAATTAGGACAACCATCGGGGCTGGTATTTTTTTGACGGCATTTATTTTAAGCAAGGGCATACCAAAAATGATCGCGAGACTGATGATCCCTACCAGTGTCACCCGTGGGTCAGCATTCATGATCGAATGGGGAATCATTTCATACAATGCAATGGGCTCCAATCCTTTTAAGGTGGATGGGTCAATGCCCAGGAGCACATGGATTTGTTTTGAAAATATGATAAGTCCAATGGCTGCCAGCATACCATGAACGGCCGAATGAGGGAAAAAGTCACTGAGTGAGCCGAATTTCAAAAACCCGAAAACAATTTGAATCAGGGAGGCAACTACAATAACGCCCAACGCCAGGTGCCATCCCTCTGTTCCTCCGCCCAGTTCGGTTACTGCACCGGCACAAATGGTAATGAGGCCGGCAGCAGGACCCTTAATAGTCAACCTGGAACCCGCAAAGAAACTGACAAACAGTCCTCCAATCATGGCGGTGAGTACACCCATCGCCGGAGGAAATTCACTTGCTTTTGCAATACCCAAACTCAGGGGTAAAGCGAGCAGGAAAACTAAAAAGCCGGAAAGGGCATCCTTTTGCCAGTTTTGCTTCAGGCCTTCCAGTCCATCTTTTGGAATTTCAAGTGTATTCATAATTTAAAATCTTTTAGAGGGGTAATAAAGGGTCAGGTCACAATTAGGCTATCAATTTCATCTTTATAATTTTTGATCGGTTATCAATTGGTTTCGTCGGGTTACCGGCTTCAAAACCTGCTTTCTCTTTGATGCACAATCCCATGGTTATCTAGTTTTCCTTCTGATCATTTCAAGCACGCCATTCACAAAGGTGAGCGGATGGGGTGGATTGCCGGGGACAAATAAATCCACGGTGTATTTTTCCAGGAAGCCGCGCCGCAGGGCTTTGCTTCCCTCAAAAATTCCGCCGCTAATGGCATCGGTGCCCACCAGAATTATAATTTTTGGAGAAGGTACGGCGTCGTAGCAAATTTGGACCGCCTCGGCCATGTTTTCGCTGATGGGGCCGGTGATCACGATGCCGTCGGTATGACGGGGAGAGGCGAGGAATTCTATCCCAAAACGGCCCATGTCAAAATTCGGGTTGCCGCAGGCATTCAGTTCCTGCTCGTCAGCGTTAGAGCCTCCGGCGGAGATTTCGCGCAACTTCAATGACCGGCCAAAGAAGGAGCGGATTTCTGCGCGGATTTTGTTTTCATCCAGGGTGATTGGGTTGAGTTCACCCTCTTTTACAATCAGTCGTTCACGCACATTGGTCGCTATCTTGTAGTCTGTGGTGAATTTTATTTTGTTCGGGAAAGCGAAGGAACATTCGCCACACATGACACACTTGCCCATGTCGATGCTCACCGGGGCTTTGCCAATCGCGCCTGTGGGACACAGCGAGGCAAGTGCATCTTCATCCACTTTTTCCACGCTGATTTCTGGTCTGCCCTTGAAAGGCCCTGGCACTTGCGCCTTGGTTACGTCCGGGATGAATTGCTTTCCCAGTTGTCTCAGAATTTTAATGTCTTCGATTAGCATATAATGGATAATGTTAAATTGGATCAATCAATAATTACGAATAAGCCTCCTTTAAATATTTGTATTTGATATTTCATTAGTCAATTCAAGTTTTCAATAGCCGAATTAATCAGGTGGGTAAAAAATATGGGTGGAGAATAAGCCATGTAAATAACCAGGGCAATGAGAACAAATTGTGAGATCGTCTCAGCCTTATTTACCTTCACACCCCGCGGCAATTCCAAATCTGTTGAGTAAAGAAGTTGCATAAAATTCCTACCCATAGCAAATATGGTCACAGACAGAAATAATAGCAGCGCTATACTGATGAAATAATAATGGCCGTTGAATAGAGCTTTGAATACCATTAATTCACTCACAAACAGACCGGAAGGCGGTATGGCTGTTATCATGAAAAATAGTAAGAGCACAACCACTGCCCCAAGGGGGTTGATTTTCATATAGCCACCGGTGTCTTTGATCCAGTAGGTATGGAGGATATTGTCCACCTGGCCGATTTGATAAAACAATCCGGCTTTGGCGAAAGAATGTAAAACGATATGCAGGATTGCGGCATAGTATCCTATCCCTCCAACAGAGAGGGCGATGGCGACAATTCCCATGTGTTCCAGGCTGGAGAAAGCGAACATGCGCTTGAAGTGTTTCACGCGAAGCAGTTGCATAGAAGAGATGGCAATGGACAGCACGCCACTAATCATCAGTATTTCACTGGCCCAATGGTGTGCTTCTGTTTGGATGATGATGCTGTACATCCTAAAAATTCCCAAAAACCCAACATTCATTAATGAGGTTGAAATAAATGCACTAATGGGGGTAGGTGCTGCCGTATGGGCATCTACACAAACGGTATGCAATGGAAATATTCCAAGCTTCGCACTGAATCCGGTGAACAGAAGGAGGAAAGAAATTTTTAGCCATGAAGTATCCATGATTTTGGCGGCAACCATCAGGTCAGCCAGGAACAAATTAGTCAGGCCCCCTTTGGTGGCCACAATACTTAGAAAAAGTACTCCAATGAAAGCAATTGAAATCCCCACGGAGCAGATAAATACATATTTCCAGGTGGCCTCAAGTGCCGTGGCGGTACGCTCATGATAAATCAGAACAGAAACACTCAGGGTAGTGGCTTCAAGCCAGGCCCACAATCCACCCATATGATTGGTGAAATAGGCTCCGGTCATGGCAGTAATGAGCAAAATCAGTGAAGCGTAATAGGTGCTCTCGTTGGCCAGGTTGATGGGATGTCTTTTATGATAGAGATGGCTGTGGTAAAAAGTGGCAATGGACAGAATAGACAATACGACAGCCAAAATAATTCCAATGGAATCGTAAGTAAAGTAAACGGATTCCGTCACCCCTGGATGAAGAAAGGCATACATCGCCATTCCCAATTGCGCCAGTAAAAATGCACATCGCAATATCAGGTTGACTCTCTGATTTCTAAGCAGCAGGATGGTTCCTCCACACACAAAGGCTACCAAAAAATATACAACCATCATGCCTAATCTTTTAACTGTGAAAGCCCATCCACTTTTAGGCTTTGAAAAGTGTCTCCAACCCGGTTAATGAAAATGCCAAGAACCAGAATACTGATAAACAGGTCAAGCAGTATGGCGTTGTTGATTAGCATAGGCATTTCGACACCTACCGACAACGACATCATAAAAATCCCATTTTGAATGACGAGATAGCCAATCAGGTGTGTAAATACATTCTGGTGACTTATAATGAAATATATTCCCGCGATGACAGTGGATATGGCGACTGCAAAGAAAATGGTCTCTATATGAGTGTCATGCAAGAAATTGCTTAACGCAAACCCAAAAACCAAACCAGCTGAGATGATGAGAATGGAGACAAAAGTCGGCACCTTGCTTTCATTTAGTTTGTTCAATTGATTCCTCTTTCGTATATAATTAAGAAAGAGGGGGATGCCTAAGGATTTAACAACCAGGGTCTCCAACATTATGAAGCTTAGGTGGATGAGATCAATTTGTTTCAGGTGCCAGTACGCAATCCCTGCCAAAAGAACACCCTGTATAATGAGTAGGGCTAGAAATCTCACTACCCGCTCGGCAATGGCGAGATAGATGAGGGTGATGGCAAAGAGGATGATAAAAAAGAAAATCATATTAGATCATTGTGATTTTGTGTGTGACGATGAGTGCGGCCAGAAAAACAATCAATGATATAGCTGAAAGTGTAAGTATCCACTGTGGATTCTTTGCCACCTTATTTCTAGCCCTGAAGGATTCCGATACTCCAATGATAACTGCACAACCGATTTGAGTGGCGAAGAATACCATCAATTGCACCCCCAATGGGGCGCTTACAGGCAGAACAAAATTGGCAATCAAAGATCCGTACAAGGCAAATTTCAGGGCGGAAGTATATTGTATGATGGCCAGATCAAAACCACTATTGTCCAGAACCATAACCTCATGTACCATGGTCAACTCGAGATGCGTCTTGGGGTCATCCACAGGGATCCGGCTATTTTCAACTAATAATATCTGAAGTAACAGAAACACGGAGACCACCACGAGTAAGTAGGTCAGGTTGGAACTGCCGTAGATCCCCTGGTAGAGATCATGGAAGGAAGTTGCTGATGTTACCAATGACATTGAACCCATAATAACAAAGAATGCAGGTTCCACCAGCATCGAATAAAGGGCTTCCCGGTTTGCCCCCATACCCTCAAAGCCGCTGCCTGTATCCATCGCCCCGATAATCATGATGAATCTGCCCATACTTAGCAGACAGACAAAAAACACAAAGTCAGCATCAAAGGATAACAAGCCCGGGTTGGTGCCAAAGGGAATAAACAGGGTCGCCACCAGAACAGAAGCCAGGTAGATTAAGGGAGCGATTTGGAAAATTAAACTAGTGGTTTTACTGTACACACTTCCCTTTCTAAAGGATCGACCGATATCAAAAAGAGGCTGAAGCAATCCAGGACCTTTTCGGCCCTCCATTCTTGCTTTGGTCATGATTATTACTCCAGGAAAAATTAGGCTTACTGCAAAAGTCAATATGGTTCCCAGGGTGATCATCCTAAATCAACTTGAAAAAGGTTAATAGAAATATGGCAATCAAGAAAACAAGTGCGTACAGAACATAATGCTGTAGTTTGCCAGTCTGTAGAATAGCGGATCTTTCCATCCAGGTGGTAAGGAAGTGAATGGGGCGGCTAACCAGCATGTCTTCCAGGAAATCACGGTTATGTGATTCAAATTTTCTTGGTCCAGGGAAAATTTCGTCTTCATGAATGATCGGGTAGTGTTTCTTTACGTTGGCCACCACACCAACAATTTCTCTGTAGTTTTCTGCATAGGAAGAGGCGGTATATTGATGCCGTGCAGGATCACCGCCGGTATAGGCACAACCCCACGTTGGACCGGTCGCGACAGGCACTTTTTTCTGCTGGATATCCTTGATGATCCACAAAGCCATTATCAAACCTATGAATAACACTGAGCTCAAAGAGACCAGGGAAAGAGTGGTGAATGTCTGTGTGATTACGGACGTATCTACACTGAATATTTCCGTGACTCTGTAGACGGGTCCGACAAAAGATATCGGGACAAAGCCAATCAAAAGGATCAGCAATCCTACCATGATTTTCGGAATTAGCATGCTCACCTCAACTTCTTGTGCATGAAGAGACGCCTCTGTTCTGGGCGTGCCCAGAAAGACAATGCTGAATACTTTAGTAAAACAGAATACGGCAAGTCCTCCGATGAGTGCCAACCCGATAAAGGTGCCAAGGATCGTCAAGTCCATAGTTAATCCGCCAGCCTGTAATCCCTTGAATAGGCCTGAGAAGATCAGGAACTCAGAAATAAACCCGTTGAACGGAGGCAGTCCACATATAGCCAACGCGCCAAGTAAGAATAGCAGTGAGGTTTTAGGCATTTTCTTGATGAGCCCGCCGAGGCTTTCGACATGGCGAGTGTGCGTTTGTTGATTTACACTGCCTGCGGCATAGAAGAGCAGAGATTTAAATAAGGAGTGATTAAGCACATGCAGAATCCCCCCAGTGAAGCCCAACACTGCCAGGGCGGAAATTTTCATCGAAACACCGATTAATCCAATGCCGATTCCGATTCCGATAATTCCTATATTCTCTATGCTGTGATACGCCAACAGTTTCTTGATGTCATGCTGAACGATTGCGTACATAACCCCCAGGAGACCCGAGACCAGCGATACGACCAAAATAAAAAAACCAATAGGTAGCAGATCAGTATGGATGTATGTAAGGATGCGCAAGATTCCATAAATACCCATTTTAATCATCACACCACTCATGACGCCTGAAACATGGGCAGGAGCTGCAGGGTGCGCATGAGGCAGCCAGGTATGAAGCGGCATGAATCCGGCCTTGATCCCGAACCCAACGAAAAACAACAGGAAGAGTGGAAATGGCGGGTAGGAAGAAAAATAGGTAGCCAGGCCGTCAAAATTAAATTCAGCTCCAGTTTTCATGGTAGCATAGAGAAAACCAGTCATAATAAAGACTAGCGCTACGTGCATTTGTATCAGATAATTGATTCCGATTTTGATGATATCTTTCTTATCGGATTCAAAGGTCACCAGCACAAAAGAAGAGACGGCCATCATTTCCCAGGCGATCAGGAAGGCAAGCCCGTCACGGAATAAGCAAGCCAGTACCATAGAGATATGCAGCCATAAGAAGCAGAAAAGATGAAGAGATAGTTCGGTTGAATTTCTGCTGGCGGCGTAAGGCTTCAAATAGCCAAATGCATAAAGTCCCCCGGTGATGGTGGTGAAGTTTACCACCAGAATAAAGAATGCGGATAAACCGTCAATCACCAGATTCGCCGGGTTCCCTGCCAGTTGAAGAAACGGAAGTTCAAGCGTGCCAGTATCATTGATAAGGATGTTCACGGCGGCCCATCCGGTAATAGCAGCGGTAAACAACTGTAACGTAAAAGCAAAAGGCCATTTTATTTTTGCAGGAGCCGCAAAAATAAGGACCGATAAAATCATGACAATGAAAAATGCGTTTACATTCATAGTTATTAGGAATGACTGCAACTCTTACAAATCATGACCGCAATAACTTAGGTTATAGCTCTTGTTGTTGATTGGGAAGTCGGATATCTCAAGGTCGCGAAGGGAAAGCGCCAGTGCCATCCAGTTATGGACGGAAGGATCTTTTACTTTGTAGTGCGCCAGTTTCCCTTCGCTGTTCGTGATAGCACAATGACAGATTTCACCTCTCCAACCCTCCACCAGGGAGACGCAAAGCGAGTCTGGTGAAAGTCTAAGTTCTTTTTCAGCAAGGGGTTCAACGCTGGGCTCAGTGATTTTCGCCAGCACTCTCATCATATCACGGATATACTCGACAGAAATGCCAATTTCAAGATTGCGCAGCATGGCACGCGACCAAACATCGCCGGCTTCAAGTGTTTGCGTGTCAATGGCATAGTTCTTATACGAGCCCCACGGATGAGACTTGCGAATATCTCTTTCCACCCCTGCCATTCTTGCCACCATGCCTACGGCTCCGATCAGCCTCATTTGTCTTTCTGTGACTTTACCGATGTTCTCGAGTCGCATCAGTACACTGGGTAATCCGAAGGTATGTTCTGCCATAGGCTTAAAACGTTCTTGAAAATTATCCAGCAGTTTTACAAGCTTATCGGCTAATTCTTCCGTGAAGGGATAATGTGTGCCTCCTACACGGTTCAGTCCTTTGCCAAAGCGATTGCCACACCAGGTTTGGGTGTAATTGATTACGGGTGTGCGAAGGGTTCCGAACACAGAAGAAGCAAGTTGGTAGGCAAGACCAATGTTCATGTTGCCCAGATCTCCTACATGCATGGCAATACGCTCCAATTCCAGAGCGATAGTACGTTCAATTTCAAGGCGCTGATGCACTTTTACCGAGCCGAGTGATTCTGTCGCAGCGACATATGCCGCAGAATGCCCCAAAGCGGTATCTCCTGAGATGGATTCTGATAATACAGTTCTTTGAATCAGGGAGGGCTTGGAAAGGTAAAGGCTCTCCACTCCTCGGTGCTGCCAACCGAGTTGAATTTCGAGATGAAGAACATTTTCGCCATTGCAGAGAAAGCGAAAGTGCCCGGGTTCGATTACGCCTGCATGAATGGGGCCTACGCCCACTTCGTGCAATTCATCGCCCTGGATTTTATAGAAGGGATAATTGTTGATGACCTTTTCTTTATCGGCTCTGTTGAACGCATAACGGAGGGGTTTATCCCACGGGCTGTAGATGAATACAACACCAAAGTTTTCTGTTATCTCGCGTTCGAATATGTGAAATGAATAAATATCTCGAGCAATTGACGTGAGTTGCATTTTTTCCTTTTTCGAAAGCTCATATGAATAAATGTGGATGCTGCTC
The DNA here is from genome assembly GCA_043779775.1 of Cyclobacteriaceae bacterium. Classification (GTDB taxonomy): domain Bacteria; phylum Bacteroidota; class Bacteroidia; order Cytophagales; family Cyclobacteriaceae; genus ELB16-189. The sequence continues at coordinate 10,333 of JAYWDP010000541.1, read as the reverse complement.
TCAGGGTCATTGGCGAGACAACAAATGAACTTTAATATGTCCCCATGGTCAAAGGCATAATAATTTACACAATGCAGATGCGGCAAATTCATCTGTGCTATGACTTCATTATAAAATTCATCATAGCTGAGAACTGGGATACTGGATAAGCTAATAGAGGCCTGGTTCTTGATGGACACGTACGTATGAGCTTTCGAAGATGTTTCCATAATCAAATGGGTAGAGATTGAATGGCTAACTGAATATTTTCTACTATGATGGAGGGTCGGAAAAGTCCGATGTAAAATACAATGACAATGAGCGCCAGCTGCATGACGGATTCATAGGGTGTGGCCCCGCTGATATTAATTTGGGCGCCAGTCTTTTTAAGGAAAATAATACCGAGCATTTTAACTGCCAGTCCGTAAATAATGATCAGCACCAGCAAAAGAACGATCAGCGCAACCCACCAATAATCTTTCGCAACCAGGGCCTGGAACATATACAGCTCAGATACCAGCATGCCGGAGGGAGGCATGGCAATGATCGAGAGGAATCCCAGTAGCATCACCAGTCCTCCCAGTGGATTGACACGCAAATAGCTCCCTATGTTTTCATCCAGCTTGGAGCTAAAGATTCGGTGCATTTGTGATACCTGGAAGAACAGACTGGATTTTACTAATGAGTGCATGATTAAGTGCAATATGGCAGCAAAGTAGCCAAGCCCCCCGCATGAAAATGCGATGATCACCAGGGAGGCATGCTCCATGCTGGAATAGGCAAACATGCGCTTTACGTTTTTAACACGGAGTACATAAACTGCTGCGAAGAACAAAGAGAGTAAGCCGGTCAACATTAGCAGCTTGTTCATCCATGGCAATATGCTGGTAGTTGAGAACGCTTCATAGAAGCGGTAAATGGCAATGAAGCCGGCGTTCATCAGTACCGAGGAGAGGCTTGCGCCGACCTGTGAGGGGGAGGCATCTTTTGCATCTATGTCCACATTAAACAGGGGTACGAGGCCCATCTTCACACTGAATCCTGTGACAATGAGTAGAAAGCAAGCCTTTAACCAAACGGTATTGAGATTTGCTGATTGAGCCTTGATGGCGGCAAATGAAAAATCAATGTGCCCAATTTGTTGGGCTGCAAAACCCAGAAACAGGACACCCGCGAAGGCGATAGCAATGCCAATAGAGCAGATAAACAAATATTTCCAGGTGGCTTCCAAGGCAGCCTGGTTTCGGTTATGATAGATTAATACAGAGGCGCCCAATGTAGTGGCCTCCATGAACGCCCAGAGTATCCCAAAATGTGACGCGAACATGACGCCAACAATCGCGCCCGTGAAGAGTATGGTGCCTGCGTTGTGAAGGGCCACATCAGAAGCTTGTACTTTTCTGTCGTTTACAAACTTTACATAATGAATGGCGGAAAATAAGCTCACTAAAATGAGAATAAAATAGAAAATCAATCCCAGGCGATCACTGAAGAAGTATTCATTCAGCGTTTGTCCAACCAGCGGAGTAAGGTAAATCCCCATACTGATCATCAAGGCCACATAACTGAATACCAGGGAGTGACTGATAATATTCTTCCTTACAAAATAGGTGAGGCCGGCCAGTGCTGCGGTGAGAATAAAAAAGAAGTAAATCATAACTTTTAGTCTTTGAGTTGGGACAACTGGTTGGAATCAACATTCTGGAAATAATCCTTCATCCGGTTAAAGAAGATGCCCATAATCAATACGCTGGTAAAAATGTCAAGCAGGATAGCCGCATTGACAAACATGGGCATCTCGGAACCGAGCGCCAGAGACAGAAGGAATATTCCGTTTTCAATAACGAGATAGCTAATCAGGTGAGTAACCAGATCACGGTTATTGATGGCAATGAACAGGCCTACCATGATGGAAGAAATAGCGGCAGTGAAATATTTGACCTGTTGATCAGCATTCACGGTCAATTCATCATGAAGGCCATAAGAAATCATGAAACAGCCGATAACGATGACCGAGGCAATCAAGACCGAGTAGTAGCTCTTAATGGGGCCGTTGTGATGACGATGGATCTGGTTTTTTGTGATTCGCTGAAGAAATATCGGTACAAACACGGCCTTGAAGACGAAGGTCTCCAATAGGATAAACAGGAGATGGACGGCGTCAATTTCTTTCAATTCAAAATACGCCAAACCGAATAGTAAAACGCCCTGCAAGCCCATCAGCGTAAAATAGCTTTTTACCATTTCCACTTTCGCGAGGTAGATCAGCGTAATGATAAAAATGATTATAAGTAAATTGATCATAGTTAAATTTTATTTTTGATAATCATTGCGACAAAAATCAAAATCAAGGCCACAGCATTGATGGAAAGTATATATTGGGCATTCATGGCCATCTTATTTCTGGCTCTGAATGATTCGAGCCAGCCTATACCTGCTGCGAAAAAGATTTGAATGGTAAAAAAGATTCCAATCCGCATCCATAAATCAAGAGATTGCGGGATAAAGCAATTAGCGCTAAGGGAACTGAACAGAACGAATTTAAGGTTATTGGCGAGTTTAATGATCCCCAGGTCAAAGCCACTGTGATCAAGTACCATGACCTCATGCACCATCGTCAGCTCAAGGTGAGTGAGAGGATCATCGACGGGTAACCGGCTTGTTTCCACCAGGGTAATATTTGCTAAAACATACCCGGAAATCAAGGCGATGATCACGGAGAAATAGCTGTTGTAATGAAGGTTGGCGAAGATATCATGAAAAGAAGTGTAGCCCGTGAACATGGCCAGGGAGCCCATCAAAAGAAAAAAAGCGGGTTCCATCAACATGGAATAAAAAGCTTCACGGTTGGCCCCCATACCTTCAAACCCGCTCGAAACATCCAGCGCGCTTAGTATAAGCAGGAACCTGCCAAGACCTAACAAATAGGCAAAAAAGACAAAATCGCCGGAGAAGGAAAATAATCCTGTATTCTCTTCGAAGGGGACAAACAGCAGGGCCACCAACACGGTGGTGAGATAGATGGGAGCGGCAATTTGAAATACAAAACTGGATGATGTGCTGTACACGCTACCTTTCCTCAGCAAGCGAAATATGTCAAACCAGGGCTGTAGAATGCCTGGCCCTTTGCGTCCGCTAAAGATCGCTTTCGATCTGACGATGACCCCAGGGAAGTAGATGGCGGCAGCGACAATGAGAATGAAGGAGAGCATACTATAACAAGTTTAAAATGGTGAGTAATCCAACTAAAATCATAAAGAGCATCGGATACAACAGGTAATGACTGATGTGACCGGTCTGTGCAATTCCGGCCTTGGGCAAATAAGTGACGATCAGGTGCACCCAACTGAGCACAGTCTTTTCTTCCACGAGGTCCTTGTTTTCTGTACGAAATTCTTTGTTCATAGGAAAAATTTCCTTCTCGGGAAACTCACTGTATGTTTTTCTGTAATCAATGAGAGGATTCGTCAGTTCGCGAAGACTGGCGGCATACGAAGTAGGAGTGTATTGATGGCGGAAATCCCCCGCCGCATAACCGCAACCCCAGGTGGCTCCTGCTGCTATTTGTACTTTAGATTGCTGCCAGGCGCGCAAACCGATGACAACTCCTACAACGCCGATCAGAAGCATATTGGCACGCCCGATCATCGTGAGCGAATAAATAGCGCTTTGAGAAATTACGAAAGTCGATTCGTTCATTAAATTTTGAACAATGCTAATGACACGGGTTCCAAAAAACGCAGGCATCAGGCCAATGGATAAAATGACTGATATGAGTATAGCGGCGGGAACCAGCATGATGGTAGGCACTTCTTTTGGTTCCGGGTAGTTTTCTAGCCTTCTGGTCCCAAGGAAACTAAGACCAAAAGCTTTCGTAAAACAATAAATGCATAAGCCTCCGATGAGCACGAGACTGAGTATGCAGGCCACCGCCAGAATGGAGATAACAAAGATTGAATTGGAAAGGTGGTTGACTACCCCACTATAAATCAGAAATTCTGATATGAATCCATTGAATGGCGGAATGCCACTGATGGCCAAAGCACCGATTAGAAAAGCGTAAGATGTATAACGCATGCCTTTTGCCAGTCCTCCTAGCTTATCCATGTTTACGTTCTGGGTAGCATAGTAAATATTACCTGCGGTAAAGAACAGCAAGGACTTGAACAGTGCGTGGTTGAGGTTGTGTAGAAGCGCTCCTGCAAATCCGAACACCATTAAATAGTGATCCCCGGAGGCTTTGCCGAGGATACCCATGCCCATACCAATCCCGATAATCCCGATATTTTCAATGCTGTGATACGCCAGCAGCTTTTTCAAATCATGTTGCATGATAGCCATGATCACTCCCAAGACACCCGATACTATCCCCAGCCCGAGTACAATAATTCCAATCGTCATGAGATCACTCTGAATCATTGAAGTGATGCGGAAAATTCCGTAGATGCCCATTTTGATCATGATGCCGCTCATGATACCCGAAACATGGGATGGGGCCGCCGGGTGTGCGCGAGGCAGCCAGGAATGAAATGGAATAAAGCCCGCCTTAATACCAAAGCCAGCCAGGAACACCAGGAACACGGGAATGTTGGGGTTTTGCATGAAGAATATTCCGACTCCACCAAAGCTCATGTCTCCGCTTTGTCTGGATGCGAGAAGAAATCCCAACATGATCAGTGCAAAACTCAAATGCATTTGCAAGAGATAGTTGATCCCTGTTTTTAGTGTTGATTCTTTTTGGGCCTCAAATATGACGAGGACGAAGGAGAAGAGGGACATGAGTTCCCAGGCGAGTAGAAAGGCAATGCCGTCGCGCATGGAGACTACCAGCAACATGGCGCCATGAAGCCAAACAAAGCTAAACAGGTGCAGCGAGATAAAGACGGATCGTTTTTTTGAAAGGTAGGGCTTTAGATATCCGCTGGCATAGATCATCCCGCAAAAGCAAATCAAATTGATGATCACCATGAAGTACGCGCTGAGGGCATCAATGGTTAGCTGAATAGGCCCGCTCCAGGTGGCAACCCCCAGATCAATGAAAATAGTTTCATGATTTAAGACCTCCACTGCCCAAGACGTGCTTGCGGTAATGAGCATCGCTTGCATTACCAACGCCAGCAGATATTTCCACTTTTTTGGAATGGCGAACATTCCGAAGGTGAGAAGCAATCCGATTTTGAATAATATGATCATGCGATCGTTATTAGAGCAATCCTATTAAGGTCATCATGCCAATGATAATCAGGAAAGCCAGGGGGTAAACCAGGTAATGACTGATCATGCCACTTTGGGCCCACCCCGCTTTTGGTAATTCCCTGGTGATATAGTGCACAGGTTTCATAATCACTTTATCTTCAATCAGATCTGTCGTTTGAGTAGCAAAGTTTCGAGCTTTCGGGAAGATTTCCCTTTCTTCAAAAGGGGTGTGTGTGCCTTCGATGGCAACCAGGGGGCCAACGAGCTGACGAACACTGTCGCAATAAGAAGTAGAAGTATATTGATGTCTGAAATCACCGGCCGTGTAAGCGCATCCCCAGGTGGGGCCAGACAGGATGTGCACTTTGGCTTGCACCGAACGTTTGACTATCATGATCACGGAAAAAACGATGATCACGGTCAGGTTTCCCATGCCAATAAACCGCAATGTATCCGATAGAGATTGAATCACCGTTTGCGATAATTGAAGATTAGTAAACGAGAAGGCGATGGTTGAGACCTTAGTCAGATAGAAACCAGGAAATATACTTATTGAGAGCATCATGGGTAGAATGATAAAACCAGAGACACGCATAATGATGGGCACTTCTTTGACCGTACTGTGTTCTGTGTTCCTCCTGCTCCCCAAAAAAGCCAACCCAAATGTTTTGGTAAAAGCAAATACTGACAGTCCTCCGATGGCCACCAGGCTTAAGAGAACAGCCAGATTGAAAAGGGAACCATTAAAGTCGCTCAAGGAAATGTTCTGAAAAACACTTGTGTAGATCAGGAACTCGGAAATGAAACCGTTGAGGGGGGGTATAGCGCAGATGGCCAGCGAGCTGACCATGAAAAAGGTTGCGGTGAAAGGCATGAACCTTGCCAGACCGCCAAGTTTATTAAGGTCGCGGGTATGCGTGGTATAGTACAGGTTCCCGGCTGAATAGAAGAGCAGCGATTTGTACAGGGAATGATTATAGATGTGCAACAGGGCCCCCACCAGCCCGAGTGTTACCAGTACGTTGTTCCCCAGGCCCTTGCCAATAAATGACAAGCCGATGCCCATTCCAATGATTCCAATATTTTCAATGCTGGAGTAGGCCAAAGTTTTTTTGATATCCTTTTGAAAAATGGCATATAGAATTCCCGTCATGGCCGTAGCAATGCTGATCGAAAGGATGAAGAAGCCAATTTCAAGAAACTGACTCTGTACGTGAGTAAGCACCCTCAAAATTCCGTACAGGCCCATTTTTATCATAACTCCTGACATTACCCCGGATACATGAGATGGTGCTGCCGGGTGTGCATAAGGAAGCCAGGTATGCATGGGTATAAAGCCGGCCTTAATGCCAAACCCTAAAAAGAAGAGCATAAAGATCCAGAGATTGTTATGCTCCGAAAAGTAAAGATCCATAGCATCAAAGCTAAAAGAGCCCGTGACCCGGCTCACGTAAAGAAACCCGATCAGCAAGAGAACAAAGCAGATGTGCATTTGAATCAGATAATTGATGCCTGTTTTCAGGGTAGCTTCTCTCTCGCCCTCAAAAATTACCAACATAAAGGAAAACAGAGACATCATTTCCCATGCGACCAGAAAAGCAAAAGCATCCCGTAACATCACCACGTTGAGCATGGCGAATTGCAGTCCCACCATCGAGAAAAGGTGAATGGAGATTGATAGCTCACTCTTCTTTTCCATGTAGGGCCTCAGATAACCCAATGCATAAATCGCGCCAGTGAGACAAGTCAGGTTAATGATTAATATGAAGAACGCACTGATGTTGTCGACAACGAACACAAGGTTCCCGCTCCAATATGAATCCATCAACTGGAATTGAACGGTAACGCCTTTGCTCCAGGCTTCGATTGCCCAACGGGTAGTCACCACGATCAGCAGCAACATGGGTACAAGGCTGGCATATACATTCCATCTTTTAGGAATGACAAAAACACCCATGGCAAGGAAAAGAGTTGCTTTAAAAAGTAGAATGTCCATGTTAATAAAGATAGTTCAGTCAATAACAAGAGGCGTGGAGGAACAGGGTCCTAGGGTGACCCAAAGACGCGACGGTACTAAATCAAATAGGTGCAGTGAATCTCAAATAGAGGAGGGGTGGATTTGCACCGCTGTTGCCGTGTAAGGAAAAACGAATGGGTTGCTATATCGGAGAATTTTAAGGAATGTTCATCGGCCACTAGATCGGTGAACAGAATAATTTGCCGCTCATTAGCATCCACGCGCTCCTCAGTGTCACATTCTTCAGCGTATAAAGACAGAAAAAGACTGTGGGAGGTAAATGTTTTTTCAAAGCTCGAGAACTTGACCAACTTCAAAGGTACAGGGGGTATTGAAAAAATGCTGGGGGCCAGCGACTCTAATGAGAATAACAGGATTGCAAAAATCTTTAAGACTTTACTTGTTCTTAGTTTCATGATGCTCCCTGCTTTTCCATAAAGATCACAAGAATTAAAAATACTTCGATACGAAATAGCGCCTAAGGTATAAAATTCGGAGTAAATTGGGAATGACTTTGGGCAAGAGTGTTTTACGAGTTCTGCAGGGGGCCTTTTCTTACCACGGAAGAGCATTATGTCTTACCCCCGGGTTATAGGGTCTGAGAATTCCTTTCAGTTTACCTACTGCCGGGAAATTGGCTATCTGGAAAGCCCTGGACTTCATTTCTCTGTTTATTGAGTCCGGTTCATCAGATAAATTAATGCCAAAGCATAACTCTGTAAACCAAAACCAGCAATGAGTCCTGCACATTTGGAGGTGATGACACTCATGTGCCTGAATTCTTCACGGGCATAAATATTGGAGATATGGACTTCCACCACCGGGGCTGTGATGACGGCTATGGCGTCATGAATGGCTATGGAAGTGTGGGTAAAGCCGCCGGCATTTAAAATGATTCCATCATAGGAAAATCCTACTTCATGGAGTTTATTGATGATCTCCCCTTCCACATTTGACTGAAAGAAATGAAGTTCAGCCGAGGCGAAACTTTGCGTGAGAGTTTGAAAAAATGTTTCAAATGACTGCGCGCCGTAGACGTCAGGTTCACGTTTGCCCAACAGGTTGAGGTTCGGTCCGTTAATGATTTGAATTTTCATATTTCTTAAGATTTGTGCTTAATAGTCGTCGTACATTTGAATAACTAGGAAGAGGAGTGCGCAGCCTGCATACAAGCATTGTGAATAAATGGCAATAGGCACATCAGTAATACAAAAACATGGAATCTTTTAAACATAAGATTAACAAGGTTAACGATCTTTACAAATGTCGGTAAATAAACAGGCTATCGGAATGCAATGAGTAAAAAATCGTGGATTCTATACATAAAGGATTTTAACAACTACCTTAAGCTGGAGCGTTCGCTTTCCCAGAACTCCATTGATGCCTACGTACGGGACATTGAAAAACTGTCCCAGTTTATGGAATTGAAGTATGCCGACCTAAAGCCGGAAGGCGTGGAGGCCAAACACCTCCGGGGATTTCTTCAATATATTAACGAGCTCGGTATGAGCGCGCACAGTCAGGCACGAATACTCAGCGGCATTAAAAGTTTCTACAAATATCTTTTGTTTGAAGAATTGATTGACAAAGATCCTACCGCACTGATTGAAGGTCCCCGATTGGGTCGAAAACTTCCGGATACCCTGGACTTCGCTGAAATAATTAAACTTTTGGAGGCCATCGATCTGTCTTCGCCGGAAGGAGGGCGGAACCGTGCGATGCTGGAAGCGCTTTACAGTTCAGGTTTGCGGGTATCGGAACTGGTGGAACTAAAGCGCGCCAATGTCTACTTCGATCTTGGTTTTCTTCGGGTGGTAGGCAAGGGTAATAAAGAACGACTGGTACCCATCGGTCGAGATGCCATGAAGTACCTTAAAATCTACCTGGATGAAATCCGTGTCCATGTTCCGGTTCAAAAAGGATTTGAGAGCTATGTGTTTTTGAACCGGGCTGGAAAAAAAATCTCCCGGGTTTCTGTTTTTTTAATTATCAAATCCCTGGCTGCCAAAATCGGATTAAAAAAATCCATCAGCCCGCACACGTTCCGCCACTCGTTTGCTACTCACCTCATCGAAGGAGGGGCCGATTTAAGGGCAGTACAAGAAATGTTGGGTCATGAATCAATCACTACAACGGAGATATACACCCATCTTGACCGTGATTATTTAAAACAAGTCATTAAAGAGTTTCATCCAAGAGGGTGATGCGCCCAGCCGCGAAGAAATACAAGGGGGTCATGCAAAGACGCAAAGTTGAATGCAGAAAAATGTATTCAATTATCCTTTACTTTCGCAATCTCTCTTTCACTACCTTTGGTTGGCTATGCGATTCACCCCGATTTTTATACTCATAAGTTTTTACACGGTGGCCCAGGACATCAATGTTGAATATGATAAGACCCGCGACCTTTCGAGGTACAAGACCTTCCGAATCGGAGGAGGTGAAGTAATTACCCCCGAGGATCAGCAGCAAGTGGAAAGCGCTGCCTTAAAAAAGTTGGTGATAAACGCCATTGAAAATGAACTGAAAGGAAAAGGACTCCATCCCGTAGATTCTATGGCTGACCTGGTGGTGTCCTATGTTGTAGGTTCGGATAAGAGAAGCAATTTGCAACAACTAGGCCCCGGAGGTATGATGCCGGGCGTGGACAGTCGGACCTGGTCGCGGGATTATCGCATGGGCAGCCTGATCATTGACCTGAATGACAAGAGTAACAACCTGATCTGGCGCGTGAATGCCACGACCACGGATTCCTCCAACGATGCTAAGCAAATGATCGAACAAGTTGTTTCTGCGGGTTTTAAAAAATTCTCGCTTAAGCCAAAGAAAGTCAAGAAGAAATAGTCTTCATGTATAAATTTCTAATCCGGCCGTTACTCTTTCTGATTGACCCGGAAAGGGTCCATCATTTTACCTTCCGGTTTATTCAAATTGTTTCATTCATCCCAGGGGTGAAGGGGATATTAAAAAGTTTCTTCACCTACCGTCATCCATCGCTTCAAAGAAAAATTCTGGGCCTGACATTTAAAAATCCCGTGGGACTTGCCGCGGGCTTTGATAAAGATGCCAGGTTGATTGACGCATTGGCCTGTTTGGGTTTCGGTTTTATTGAAATAGGAACGCTAACACCACAACCTCAAC
>JAYWDP010000540.1:0-8283 GCA_043779775.1 Cyclobacteriaceae bacterium | reverse complement strand
CTTTCCGATTTTTATATGGATACCAATCCAACTCGGTGAGTTCAGTACTTTAGCGAAATATTCCGGATAGCCGTTTTTCCACCATCCGACCCGGGTTTTATCCGGGTAATAAACACCTGCGACATAACTTCCCTGCAGGGTATCGCCAGAATATACTTCCTCAAAATTGGCACGCTGGCCCATGCGGCCATTTCCCAAACTAAAAAGACTTTCTGAAATTCGATTCAAGTGAGGATCAAACCCCTCTTCTATAATCTGCCATTCGTGATGTTTGATATAATGCTTCATGATTTACTACGTAGTAATTAAAATAAAATAAATCCCTTGCATATTTATAAAGAATTTAGATGTCCAAGATTAAAGTCAGTCGTATGTTTAATCACCTGATGTGCCTTGCCCAGCTGTTTCGGCGAACCGATTCCCACACATTTCATCCCAGCGGCTAATGCTGCCTCAACGCCAGCCTCGGCATCTTCAAAAACAATACATTCCTCAGGCTTTAGCTTAAGTTTTGCAGCTGCCAATAAAAATATTTCCGGATCTGGCTTGGTGTGAACGATCATAGTCCCGTCGACAATAGCATCGAACAGATTTTCAATGTTGATCAGGCGAATGACTGTCTTTGCATTTTTACTGCTGGAGGCCAACGCAACCTTGAGGCCCTTCGCCTTCATGGTTGCAATAAGATCACGAACGCCTGGAAAAATTTCTTCAGGCTTCATGTTATTGACGTATTCAACAAACCACTGGTTCTTTTTCGCTGCCAACTTTTCTTTCCTTGCTTCATCCATTGAAATACTGCCAAGATCCAAGATAATCTCAAGTGAACGCATGCGGCTGACCCCTTTGAGCCACTCATTATCCTGTTCTGAAAATTGTACGCCTAGTTCTTTAGCCAGTCGTTGCCATGCAAAAAAATGGTACCTCGCGGTATCAACGATGACACCGTCAAGATCAAAAATGCAGCCTTTAATCACTCAGTTTACCAATTAATTCGGGCGAATATAACCGAGTTCTATGATCCTTTTAGTTTCTTCCAGGGATTTGAATACCGCAAACGATTTTCCTTGCGTTCTAAGGGCACCCAGGGCATTCCCGAATTTGGCTGCGCCCACAAAATCTTTTGGTTTCTGCATCAGGCTAAAACCCAAGCCACCGGCAAAAGAATCTCCACATCCGGTGGTGTCAATTACATGTTTAACTTTTATGGCTGGCACCATCTGTTCCTTCGTTTTACCATGCTCACGGAAATACACCAGGCAACCGCGCGAGTCTACGGTGATAAATACACACTGGACGCCTTTGTTAAGGCAATGGTCCGCAAATGCCCTCAGGTCCTCGCGATCCAATTCTTCCGTCTTCACAAAATCAGATGTCTCATATTCCTTTTTAAACCAAGATGCCTGAGCCTCCTCCAAATTCATCTTTAATACATCGATATAAGGCAGCCACTGGTCACGATCAATCCAAAATTTTCGCTGTCGTTCACCAGTCACCAGGCAAGCGGTCGTTGGACCATGAGCATCAAATACAATTATTCCTTCGCTTTTCTTCTTGAGAAATTTTAACGTATCAAGAGAAATTTCATAGTCGCTGATAGGTATGAAGACAAAAACTTTGCAGTCAAGAAGTCCAATCATGTCTTCGGGCATGATCGGATCCATAAAGCCGGTCTGACGCTCAAGCCGGTTGTTCATATCTACAAAACGCAGACTTATAATATCCCCCTGGTCATTTCTGACCGTCATGTGATTCATGTTAATACCCTTGTAACCCTGAAAAACTTCCTTCACGTTGTCAAGGTCTACTGTACGCAAATGAGATACGGGTACAATTTCTATTTTTCCACCTGTCATAACAGACAAAGCGATTACGGGGTGCGTAACACATCCCCACTTTTGAATAAGTTCACCATTGTGGGTGACAATATGATCGCGGGGAATGGGACCAAGAATAGCAATTCGCTTCATTATTTATAGCGTTAAATATGCCGCGCCAAAAACACCCGCACTATCACCCAACATGGGCTTAACAATGGGGGTATTAAGGACACCATTGTTAAATATATATTTCCTGACCGACTCCACTCCATCCGTATAGATCTCATCAATATTGCCTACACCCCCTCCGATGACAATCACATCCGGGTCAATAATATTAATAATTACGCTAAGGGCCTTCCCAAAAAAATGCAACATCCTTTGAATCGTCTTGGTGGCAGCATCATCGCCAGATTTGTATAAACCATAGATGTCTGTCAATCTCATGGATTGGCCTGAAATACTTTGATAGAATTTCTCCAACGAGGGGCCCGCCAATACTTTCTCCACACATCCGCTTTTGCCGCAATAACAAGGCCCTCCCGAATCATCCAGAAAATTATGCCCCCACTCTCCGCCAATTCCGTGCAATCCATAAATTGCTTTGCCATCCACCACCAGACCGCCACCCACACCTGTTCCCATAATCACACCAAATACAACACTTGCATTCGGAAATCTTTCTTTTACAACTCCCATCCTGGCTTCCGCTAAAGCAAAACAGTTCGCATCATTTGCAATAAAAATTTCGGTACCCAATATTCTCTCAAGGTCTTTCTTCATGGGCTGACCATTCATACACTCTGAGTTACAACCTTTCATGATCCCCAGCTTCGGGTCATTGGTCCCGGGTGTCCCGATGCCAAGTTTCTCAGGTCGATAACCTAAATTTTTCTCCATCATCCCCGCCAGTTTATGAATCTGCTGAAGAATATGTTCATATCCATTTTCAGCACCCGTCGGCACGCGGTCGCGAAAGAGAATTTCCTTTAGCCCGCCGGGACCCAATACGACTCCCTCAGCTTTTGTGCCGCCGAGGTCAATGCCCCACAAGTTTCGTATTGAATCTTTCATAGCTATTTACAAAAGCACTGAAACCAATTTCATTAATTCACAACGGCATCAAGGGTTCGATGTTGGTGAATATTTTACTGTCTGTGGTCTGAAGGTTCTCCACGAATGCCAATACTCCTGGTATGATTGGATTGGGGTAAGGACTTTCCCCTGCAAAGGGCCAGAAACACATTGCCCATTCCAGCTCCATACCGAACCACCTTGCGTATCGGTAATTTTATTCACATCGCTCATTGTAAATGAAAGTACCTGACCTTCTACCGTGCGGTCAAAAGAGTGAAATGAAACCGAATCAGCATTGGCCAACACAAGCACGGGCCTATGACCAACTACGTCATTGATTAATCTTAATTTTTGCAAATCGTTCCAATCATACGCTTTGGCATCCATTCCAATTTGAATTCCAACGATCCAAGATTTTTCATTCCATGATGTTGAATCTCTTCGGGTCAAATTTCCTTTTTGCTTTCCCTCATCATAATTTTCAATGCTCTCATACGCTTCTTTAAAAATACTGTCAGGTTGTAAGATGGTTGTACCGGGATGCAGATTGACCCATACACTCAAGCTCATTTGCTCTGAAGGAATCTCTTTTAGCTTTTCGCCCATCAATGAACCAACAATTGCTTCTCCATTCACCTGGCGCCACCAGCTCTTCGTCTGACTGTCCTCAAACATCGCATTAAAGTGGTCCATACCCACCAAACGGAAATTTTCAGGCTTACCCTTCACGACGGGGCTGTACACACGTCCCGTCCTGCAGACGGTACAATAAGTTACCATAATTAATTCGCCGGCTATGGTGTCCCTCACTTGATGGTGGTATCCGATAATTTCAATAGGATAAGCCCTACTCTGATCGCCGATGGTTACCCCAATTACCAATTGATGTGGCGAAACTTTTCTATTGGATTCCGCATCCAGAGATAGTTGCGTCTTTGTTGGCAGAAACATTTTGTCAGCAAGAAAACGAAAGTTGAACATGTAAAATACTACGGCATAAAATCCCAGGACGACGGCCAGGGTGATAGCAAAGGCGCGGCTGCCATTTCTAAAATAATATATGACAGGGTAGGCAATGATGATTCCTCCCAACAGCCTGAAATAATTGATGTTATTTTGAAGGAAGTAGGCGATCCTGATCGTCTCATCTTCCTGACTCCCCGGAAAGGGCATAATAAAATATACACGAAGAATCTCGACAAAAATCAAGAGGATCATTCCAATAACCAGTGCAAGTAATTTCATTTTTTTATATTAAATATTTAAAGACAAATGTCGGTCTCTCAGACAAGGGATGGCATTATGGTAAGTCAATTCATTTCATTTTTAAATTTTAATGTCTGCTCAATCATTTGTTCCATACCTTGATTCTCTTCTCGTATGCGCTCATCACTCCAGGAAAAATATTGTGCCATCATCCGCAATACCGATTCTTTGATATGAAAAAGGCGGGGCATGTTAAAAAATAATAGTCCCGTCCTGCGCATGAGAAAGTCTTCCGCCTTCCAAATCATTTCATGGTGAACGGCAAACCAAAGTTCAGCCATGGCAAGGTCAATTTCAGGATCTGATTTTGGATGGGATGATGCATATTCTATGATACTTTCAGCCTGTTTCCCGTAAAGATGAACCAGATAGGCAGCATCATCGCCTTTCAGTCCAAGTGACTCAATGCGGTCTGCTATGTCATGACAATAAGCATTTACTTCCTTAACTGTCTTCAATCCAGCACCGGCCAAATAAATCGAATCGGTTGAACAAGGGCCTAATGTCCTGTCATTAAACTCTTCCTTTTTGGTAATAAGGTCCACCACCCTCTCGGCCATCTTACGGTATCCGGTGAGTTTTCCTCCGGCAATGGAAATTAATCCTGAACTCGACTCAAAAATTTCATCTTTTCTGGATAATTCCGATGCCGACTTTCCCGCTTCGTGGATCAGTGGACGGAGTCCAGCCCAACTGGATTCAATATCCGCCAGCGTAAGGTAGGTGGACGGAAATGTTTCATTAACAGCATCCATCAGGTAGCGGGCATCTTCCTTGGAAGTAAATACTTTGTCTTTCTCACCTGTGTAATCGGTATCGGTTGTCCCAATATAGGTTACCCGCCCACGTGGAATAGCAAAGATCATTCTTCCATCAGGTACGTCAAAATAAATCGCCTGACGCACGGGCAGCCGGTGATAGGGTACGACAATGTGTACGCCCTTCGTCAGGTGAAGGTATTTGTTATCTTTTGAATGATTGATATCCCTCAGTTCATCCACCCATGGACCCGCTGCATTCACCACAACAGATGCCTTAATGGCAACGCGTTCTCCGGAAACTTCATCCAGGGCTTGCACACCGGCTACCATTTCATTCATATAGATAAAATCGACGGCCCTGATATAATTTAACACAACAGCTCCTTTTGCGAAGGCCAACTTTGCTATCTCAATGGTAAGTCTGGCGTCATCCGTTCGATATTCTGCGTAGATGGCTCCACCCTTAATGTCATCCATCTTCACCAATGGCTCGTAATGAAGGGTCTGCAGTTTCGTTAGCATCCGGCGTTGATCTTCCGGCTTTACTCCTGCCAGCCAGTCATAGATTTTTAAACCCAGGGAAGTGAGCCAATAACCAAGTCCTCGTTTTTCGTAGAGCGGCAATAGCATTTTCTCAGGCACCACCAGGTGAGGCGCCAATTTATGAACAATGGCTCGTTCACTCCCTACTTCCTTAACGAGGGCAAATTCAAGCTGTTTAAGGTAACGGAGACCTCCATGAATCAGCTTGGTTGAACGGCTGCTGGTTCCGAAAGCAAAATCATTTTTTTCTATCAACGCAGTCTTCAGGCCCCTGGCCGCAGCATCTACTGCGATCCCAGCACCGGTAATTCCCCCACCAATCACCAGTACATCAAATCGATTGGTGCGTAGTTTCGTGAGTAATTCAGGACGGGAAAAAGTGGAAAAGTTCAAAGTTTCAAGTTTCAGGTTCAAGTTTTCAGATTGGTGCCATGTTTTAAGTTTGGTGTAATATTAAACTTGAAAGATGAAACCAGAATTCAATCAATCCATTTCATTGTCCGCTGAACAGCCTTTTGCCAGCCTTTATACAGTTTGCTTCGCGTGGCCTCTTCCATATGCGGAACGAATCGTTTTTGAATCTTGCGGTTCTTAATAATATCCTGTTTTTTCCAAATCCCAATCTGGATGCCCGCCAGGTAGGCAGCCCCCAACGCGGTTGACTCAATCACTTCGGGTCTTTCAACTTCCGCATTTAAAATATCAGCCTGGAACTGCATGAGGATGTTATTGGCACAGGCACCGCCATCGACTTTCAAGCTGGCCAATTTCAGGCCAGCATCTTCCTGCATGGCGTTGAGAATATCTTTCGTCTGAAATGCCAGGGATTCCAGTGTAGCTTTTATAATGTGATCCTTACCGGTATCACGCGTCAAACCAAAGATGGCGCCACGCGCATACATATCCCAGTAAGGCGCTCCCAATCCGGCGAAAGCAGGAACGACATACACTTCATTTGAGCCAAGCGCCTTCCCTGCAAAATATTCAGAGTCTTTTGATTGGTCGATGAGATGCAAGCTGTCACGCAGCCATTGCACCGCCGCCCCCGCAATGAACACACTTCCTTCGAGCGCATATTCAACCTTGCCCTCTAATCCCCAGGCAATGGTAGTAATCAGGCCATTTTTAGAGACCTCTATCTTGCTTCCTGTATTCATCAACATGAAGCAACCTGTGCCATAGGTATTCTTCGCCATGCCTGGTTCAAAACAGGCTTGCCCAAACAAGGCGGCTTGCTGGTCGCCGGCAACACCAGTAATCGGGATATCAACGCTGTGGTAAGACCAAGTCCCAAAAAAACTTGCTGAAGGCTTCACTTCGGGTAAGAGGGAATTTGGAATTGAAAGCGCTTCCAGCATTTTGACATCCCATGTAAGCTCTCTTATATTGTAAAGCATGGTGCGCGATGCATTGGAATAATCTGTACTGTGAACTTTGCCTTTGGTTAGTTTCCAAATGAGCCAGGAGTCGATGGTTCCGAATGCGAGCTCTCCCCTCAACGCCCTGGATTTCACTCCCTCAACATTGTCCAGGATCCATTTGATTTTTGTCGCCGAAAAATAGGAGTCAATCACAAGGCCTGTCGCATTTCGAACATAATCAGCCAAGCCTTTTGTTTTCAATTCTTCACATATCGGAGCAGTACGTTTGTCCTGCCATACAATCGCATTGTAAACCGGCACGCTGGTTTTACGGTCCCAAATAACGGTAGTCTCACGCTGGTTGGTTATACCTATTGTTGCGATTGCAGAAAGTTGAATGTTATTATCCCGGATAACTTTCTCCAGGACACCTATTTGCGTGCTCCAAATCTCTTCGGGGTCATGTTCCACCCAACCGGATTGAGGAAATATCTGACGAAATTCCTGCCGTGCAATACTCTTGATCTGACCCAAGTCATCAAAAAGTACCGCCCGGGAACTGGTGGTACCCTGGTCAAGGGCGATTATATATTTTGATTCCATCTCTTCAAAAGAAAAAATTAAATATCAAAACCCCCACGCATCCACCGATCAATGGACCAATTACAGGGATCCAGGCATATGACCAATCCGACGAACCTTTACCATGAATTGGTAAAATAGCGTGAGCCAGGCGGGGGCCCAGGTCCCTCGCAGGATTGATCGCAAAACCTGTTGTTCCTCCCAAGCTCAAACCGATGGACATAATTAGCAAGCCCACAACGATGGGATTGAGTCCCGTGGTAAACTCGTTGGTGCCAATAAATAACAAACCCAAAACAAGAACGGCCGTTGCAATTATTTCACTTATGAGATTGGTCAGCGTATTTCTTATAGCTGGTGCTGTGCAAAATACTGCGAGTTTAGCTGATGAATCTTCCGTCCTTTTCCAATGTGGAAGATAATGAAGCCAGACTAGAACAGCGCCAAAGAATGCTCCAGCCATTTGCGCCCCGACATAACCCGGCACATCATTCCAGGGAAAATCACCTTTCATGGCGAAGGCAAGGGTAATGGCAGGATTCAGATGGGCCCCACTAATATTGCCCACAGCATAAATAGCCAACGTTACGGCTAGTCCCCAGCCGATTACGATGGTCAGCCAACCTGCATTCTCAGATTTTGATCCCTTTAAAATCACGCCTGCAACTACTCCGTCACCGAGGAGTACGAGTATCAATGTCCCAAAGAATTCCGCTAAATAATTATTCATGCAAGGGTATATTTATTTCATTTTCATCATTCTTTGAGCCTGTAGGGATTGCCAGCAGTTAATTGCAGCCCGAGGCTATTTGATCCGACCAAATCCAATGCTCATTGCTCTTAATTCTCCGATGTATCCATATATCATTAGTT
>JAYWDP010000539.1:0-2865 GCA_043779775.1 Cyclobacteriaceae bacterium | reverse complement strand
GCACGCTGTCGTTAAACAATGCCTGATAGCTTGTTATATCACAACTAACCGCCAGGCCTCGCTTTCTCGCGGCTTTCACCAGGTCCAGACTCTTCGCTGTAGACAATTTTGAAAAGTGAACCCGCCCTCCGGCATACTGCAGCAATTCAATATTACGACTCAGCGGGAGCTCTTCGGCAATGCGGGGCATACCCTTTAACCCCAACAGCGTGCTGTTAACTCCCTCGTGCATTTGTCCGAATAAATTCAACCAGATGTCCTCCGGGTGGTCGATCAGAAGTCCATTAAACTTTTGTAAATATTGCAAGGCCTTGAGAAAAATATCAGTATGCCAGACCGGTTTAAGTCCGTCGGTAAAAGCCACAGCTCCGGCTTCATGCAAGTCAATCATCTCCGTCAGCTCTTCCCCTTTGTTATTCCGCGTGACGGACGCCATGGCATAAATTTGTACCAGACGACGGTCATTGCCCTGCGTCAGGTAACTGATTTCATTTTTTGTCTGCACTGTAGGATTCGTATTCGGCAGCACAGCCACTTCCGTAAATCCACCGGCTGCCGCAGCATTCACCAGGGAGACATTATCTTCCTTGTGTTCAAAACCCGGATCCCCTGAATAAGCTCCAAGATCAAACCAGCCGGCTGAAAGAAACATTCCCTTCGCATCAATCACCTGATCGGCTGCTAATTTCTTGTCACTGATATCCGTGATCAGGCCATCCTGAATCAGTATATTTTTTTTCTTTTTATGAAACGGCGAAGCGGTGTTGAGGACGGTGGCTGATTGGATGCGTATTTTCATTGAACCGGATTTCTATTCCATAGCTACTTCAATAACCGTATAAGTGCCACTTCTGCCAGCAGGAAGAATAATGCAGTCATCAGCGCAACCTTCCACAAAGGAGTCCCCAAATATCTTTCTTTTATTTCGTTGCTGAAAGAATCCGTTGCCGCCGCATTAAACAAGGCGATATTTTTACCCGAGCCCAGCATGGATTTCATTTCATCGCCCGTCCACTGGTCCAGGAACGATTCACGTTGGTCCAGGTCAAAGGCCACCAAGCCCAGCGTATCCTGTTGCACCATGGCGTAGTAAAATCCGGGGTCGATGGAGAACTTAGGAATTTCGAGGATCACACGGTCGCCATTTCTTCGCTGGGCCGGTACCACTTCCTGCTTCCCCCTAAGCCGTACCGGAGCCTCACCGAAAATGCTGTCAGCCTGCAGGGTGACCGTACTTTCCGTAACGGAATAATAAGGCTTCTGACTAACCCGATGACCCGAAGCCGCAATGCGGTACATCACGGGCACAAACAAAGCGTGGTTTTGAAAATCGGAGAACTTAACTTCAAGTGGCGCCGCCAAAAGGAAAGTCTTCCCCGTCTTTGAAAGGAAGGGTTTCCCATTCTTGAATTTCAATAAGGCAGTGCGGTCATTCCCCCATTCAATCACCGGCTTGGCGCGGGGCATGGCTATGGTAGTCGATCGCTCTTCAAACACATTTTCAAAAAAAGGATTTTGAAAATCCGGTTTGTCCAATTCCAATGATTCGACTGACACACTTTTAACCAGGGAAAGTCCAGTCACCATTGGAAGATAAGCACTCAAATTACTTAATGCGGAGGGAACGATTAAAACGGTACCTAGTGCATTTTGATAACTTCGGACGGCACCCACCAGGGAGGCATCGGGATTTTCAATTCCGTTCAGGATCACGAGGTCAGCCTGCGACAGAACCGCCAGGTCCACATTGCCCGGACCAAAAGCGCGAAAAGAAAATAAGGACGAATTGCCAAATACTTTTTCTATGAAGGGATTATTGTTACGCACCTCCACCACTTTAATCTTTTCAGAAAAATTTAAGGTGAGATAAAATTCATTGTCAAAGCTCACCGGAAAATCCGTGAAGCTGACTACGGCCCTGTTCCAACCTTTCAAGCCCTGAACAAGATCGAATTTGGCAATGGCCGCAGCGTTGGACTCCAGGTTCATCGAGGCTGTCCCCGACTGCACTTCATTGACCGTCAATTTCAGCACCAGGCCTTCACGTGCTTTCGTCCCGATATTTCTGAGTCTTACATTCAACGTATTCCTTTGACCTCCCACGATGAAAGGATCTTCCAGGTACACCGAGTCGACAAATACATTGGCAGCACTTTCCAACTCGATCGGAACCAGTCGCCAGGGCCGAAGGGTATCGTTCTTATCGAGACTCACGGTGCCTGCAGTAGATTTTTGAAAATCCGATATCCAGAACACATCTTCCTGCCGTGACCCTATCCGTTGATGTAGTTCGTGAAAAGTTCTCGAAATTGGCGAGAGCCGGATTTGTGTCAACAGGTCGATGGTCTCTGCTTTGGTTTTGAATGAATTTGAAAAAGGTGCAAAGTCATTGGTGAGAAGCTTGTAACGTGTATCCGCCGGAAGCTGAGATACTATTTCCTTTGCGAACCGGATGCCGGCGTCCAGGGCGCGCACTTTCTCTCCGATCTGGGAGATCATGCTGTAAGAATTATCCAGGTAGAGCGTCACCTCCCGGCCTGGACCAATCTGCTCACGGGCAGGGAGAAAAGGTTGGGCGAATGCGATAACGAGGAAAAAGATGAAAAGGAGGCGCGAAGCGAGCACCAGATATTGTTTCAGTTTACGCTTTTGCGTGGTCTCCTGCCGCACCTGTTGCAAGAACCGCGTATTCGAGAAAAAAATACGGGTCGTTTTCCTGAAATTGAAAAGATGAATGATGATCGGGATTGAAAGGGCTGTCAATGCCCATAGAAAATCAGGATACAAAAAACTCATCGGTGGGCAAAGTTAACGGTTAATCGCTAACCGTTACTGGCACGGTTGAATATTTGATTAACGGGGGGA
>JAYWDP010000538.1:0-2866 GCA_043779775.1 Cyclobacteriaceae bacterium | reverse complement strand
CGCCTAGCGGCAACTCGAAACTTCCCGGAACGTTTTTTCGAATGATGTGATGCTTTTTCGTACCGGCAGCAATCAAAGCATGCCGAGCACCTTCATAGAGTACTTCAGTGATATCCTCATTCCACTCTGCCACAATGATGGCAAACTTCTTCCGCGTAAGATCAATCTTGCTTTTGGACGAAACGGATTTGAGGGTGCCAGCCATTTTTATTGTTTCATGTTCAAGGTTCAAAGTTTAAAGTTCAAGACTGTCTGAAACCAAACCTTGAACCTTGAACCCGGAACTTTGAACTTCTTTAAGAATTGTTCTCCAGCTTCGCTTTGTACTTCCTTGCATTCTGAAATTCAGTGCTGTCGAAGTATTCGTCAATCACACGCTGATAGGCTTTGATGGCCTTGTCATTCTGGTTTAATTTCTCAAAGGCAAGGGCCGCCTTCATCAAATAGGTAGGTGTGAAAAATTTATTGGGTTTGTTATCGGCGGCTTTGCTATAATAACCTGCCGCTTCTTCATATTTCTTTTGTTCCATGTAGGCATCGCCCGTCAGGCTGTAGGCGCGGGCCTGCACGAGCTCATCGCTGGATTTGAAATCTTCAAGATATAAAACAGCCAGCGGAAATTTTCCTTGCTTCAGGCATACGAACCCAGCATAGTAGTTTGCCAGGTTGCCGGCCTCTGTCATGGAGTAATCTTCAATTATTTGCTTGAAGCCCAAATTATTGCCGTCACCGTTAAATGCTAACTCTAAGCTGTCGGCTTCGAAATAACGTACTGCCTGAAACATATCTTTCTGGGCCAGGTCATCCTGGCTGCTGGTCCAATACCGGAATGCAAAATATCCCCCTACGATCAGGGCGATGAAGCCCAATACGGCAAATACGATTTTTGGGTTTTGTTCAATCCAATGCTCGGCGCCTTCGACTTTTTCCGCCAGCACCTCAGCATTTTCAAGTATGTCCTTCTTTTCTTCGTTTTTAGCCATGATTATCAGTAATAATGCCTTTGAATCTCCCCTTGTTTGCCTTTGTCTGTCATAGACAGACAAAGGGCTGCAAAACTAAATATTCGGGCCCATTAAACAAACCCGCAGGCCGTTTTGGAACCAGTCCTTAATCGTTGATAAAGGGATAATTAGGCTCGGAGTAGATATCCGTAAGGGCTTCCTTTGGGTCCGGGTAATTGGATTCTTCTGCAAATTTGACGCTTTCATCGACTTGAGCATGGACTTTATTTTCAATGGCCTCAAGTTCTTGTGCCGTGGCAAACTTCTTTTCGAGGATCGTGGTTTTCACAACTTCCACCGGATCGCGCTGTTTGTATTCGTCTACCTCTTCTTTGGTGCGGTATTTCGCAGGGTCGGACATGGAGTGGCCTTTGTAGCGATAGGTCCTGAACTCAAGCAGGGTAGGACCTTCTCCATTGCGGACCCTTTCGGCCGCCTTCGCTACGGCCACATGCACAGCCTCGACACTCATGGCATCAACAGGCTCCGATGGCATATCGTAGGCATCACCCAAAGTGTATAAGTCGGTGACATTAGAAGTGCGTTCCACGGAAGTGCCCATGGCGTATCCATTATTTTCAATGACAAAAATTACCGGCAGCTTCCAAAGCATGGCCAGATTTAAAGTTTCATGGAAGGAGCCCTGGCGTACGGCACCGTCACCCATGTAGCAGATGCAAAGATTTTTTGTCTTGTTATATTTTTCCGCGAAAGCGATACCCGCTCCCAGCGGAATCTGGCCCCCGACAATTCCGTGGCCGCCAAAAAAGTTTTTGGACTTGTCAAAGATGTGCATGGATCCACCTTTGCCTTTTGTGACGCCCGTTTCCTTGCCATATAATTCCGCCATCACTCGTTTCGGGTCCGTGCCAAGTCCCAGGGGATGGGCATGATCGCGATAGGCAGTGATCCATTTGTCGTCTTTGGTAAGTGCCGTGATGGCACCCGCTGCGCAGGCCTCCTGACCTATATATAAATGACAAAATCCCCGTATTTTTTGCATGCCGTACAGTTGGCCCGCCTTATCTTCAAACTTGCGCATGAGATACATCATCTCATACCACCGTATATACATCTCCTTCGAAAATTCCATTTTATCTTTTGTGCTCTTCGGCTTGGCTTGGGCAGTAGTGGACATATCAGTTACTTTTGAATCGAACAGCGAAAATAGCCTTGAATTCCTCAATTCCCAACTAACATTCGTACCAAATCCAATAAATGCCCCCCATGCGCCTTGAAAAACTTCATTTATTGAATTTTAAGAACTATCCGGAGGCCGGGGTGGATTTCATTGGAAATATCCATTGTTTTTTGGGAAAGAACGGAAGCGGCAAAACAAACCTGCTTGACGCCATTCATTATTTGTCTTTTACCAAGAGTGGAGTCCATGCCAGTGATCTGAACAACATCCGCCATGGTCATGACCACTTTTTGATAAGTGGTGTATTTGAGAAGCAGGGAAAACAATTTGAGGTGGCGTGTTCCTATTCTCCTGAAGGGAAAAAGAAAGTACTCGAGAGCGGGAAGGAATACAGCCGCTTTTCTCAGCACATTGGAAAATATCCGCTTGTGATGGTGGCGCCCCATTCCATTGAGTTGATCTGGGATGGAGGTGAGACACGGCGAAATTTTTTTGATATGCTGTTAGCCCAACTGGATAAAGAATACCTCGAACATCTGATTTCCTATCAGGCCCATTTACGTCAGCGCAACAGTCTGCTCAAGATGTTTGCTGAGCGCGGGTCGGTCGACCGCGACTTGATTGCATCGTACGATGAGAAGCTCGTCCCTTCCGGCATCCTGCTTCATCACAAGCGCTCAGATTTTATCAAACGTTATTTACCCTTGCTGACAAAACGCTA
>JAYWDP010000537.1:0-8294 GCA_043779775.1 Cyclobacteriaceae bacterium | reverse complement strand
CTCGCAATGGCGATGGCTTCCACGCCAGATCCGCAATAGCGATTGATCACCATGCCTGGCGTATCCATACCCAGTGCAAGCAACGAAATGATGCGACCCATCTGCATGCCCTGCTCCGCTTCGGGAACTGCATTGCCCACAATCAAATCATCAACCATTTTATTCTCCAAGCCTGGTATTGATTTCACCAAATGCTTAATCACATCCGAGGCAAGGTCATCGGGTCTCACAAAACGAAATCCTCCTTTTTTTGCTTTGCCTACCGCTGTGCGGAATCCGGCTACGATGTATGCATCTTTCATAGATTTGTGTATTGAGTGGTGAGTAATGAGATGACCATATTTCTTTTCTAAACTAATGTTTATTCTTACCAGTTCCCAAGTTGGAGAGAGCAGAATCTCAAGACTCAATACTCTCTACTTAATACTAATTCCTCAATGGTTTCCCTCCTGTCAAAATCGCCTGAATCCTTTCCAATGTTTTCTTTTCGCCTGTCAATGACAAGAATGCTTCACGTTCCAAATCAAGTAAGTATTGTTCGCTCACTTCTTGTGGTGAAGTCAAATCGCCTCCACACATAATGTTAGATATCCAGTTGGCAACTTTGGCATCGTGCTCAGAAATGTACTTGCCCATTTTCATACCTTGCAAGCCTGCCAGGAATAACGCCTGACCGGTGCGACCTTGTACTTTAATATTTTTCGCTTGGGGCTGCATGGTGTAGCCTGCTTCAACCAGATCAAGCACCGCTTGCTTGGCATCGGCAATCTGTCTGTCTTTATTCATTGACACACGGTCGAGTTTTTTCAAGATGCCAAACTCACGTGCCTCCTCTGCCGAAGTAGCGACCTTTGCTGTCGCAATGGTCATGAAAGCATTTTGTAATGCATTCAATTCCACATCACCTTCTTCCATGGATTCACTAACACGTTTGGTAAACTCTTTGGTTCCGCCTCCCCCGGGGATGAGTCCGACACCCACTTCTACTAAGCCGATATAAGTTTCTGCAGCGGCCTGAGCAATATCTGCATGCATGGTCATTTCGCAACCCCCACCTAACGTTCTTCCTTGTGGGCAAACTGCTACTGGTACCCCAGAGTAACGAATGCGCATCACCGAATTTTGGAATGCCTTGATCATGAAATCGATCTCATCATAATCCTGCTCGATGGCGTACATGAACACCAATCCTAAATTCGCGCCAAGCGAAAAGTCTGCGCCCTGATGGCCTATCACCAATCCTTTATAATCTTTCTCCGCCATGTCAATGGCTTTGTTCATTCCTTCAATCACTGCGCTTCCCAACGTGAAACTCTTGCTATGCCAGCCAAAGTTGAGAACGCCATCGCCCAAGTCAATGATTTTTGAATCCGCATTTTTCCAAACGATATTCTCGCTCTTATTTTCTAAGATGATGAAGTTTTCTCTTCCGGAAATTGATTTATATGTTTTGGTAGGAATGTCGTAGTATTTCTTTTGACCGCCTTCGGCTTTGTAGAAAGATTTGTTTCCTGCCGCAAGCATATCATACACCCATTGCGCTGGTTTGTATCCGGCTGTTTCCATGAGTGGAATTGATTTTTCAACACCCACGGCATCCCATGTTTCAAATGGCCCAAGATCCCAACCAAACCCTCCGCTCACCGCATCATCAATCCGGAAAAGTTCATCACTGATCTCCGGA
Organism: Cyclobacteriaceae bacterium; assembly: GCA_043779775.1. GTDB lineage: Bacteria > Bacteroidota > Bacteroidia > Cytophagales > Cyclobacteriaceae > ELB16-189. The sequence goes on along the minus strand of JAYWDP010000537.1, from coordinate 6,610 downwards.
ATACGATTCGTAACGTATTGGAACAATCCATAAAAACAATCGCGGTAGAAATCACCTGCCTTGTCCTTTCCGGCTAACAAAACCTTGAAGCGATCTTTTAGATTATCAATCGTCTTGGTGGTTTCAAGAGTGGCAAATTTTGCTTTTGCTTTTGGTTTGTATTCTAATGTCTTTAAATCCAATGTTAAGATTTCCGTTTCGCCTTTGGCATTCTTTGACTTTTTGTAGAAGCCTTGCCCTGTCTTATCGCCCAACCATTTATTCTGCTCCAGCTTTGTAACTACTTCCGGAAGCTTAAACATTTCCCTTCCCTCGTCATTCACTAATCCGGCATAGAGGTTGTTTGAAACTTTCACTAATGTATCGAGGCCTACCACATCTGAAGTGCGGAACGTAGCTGACTTCGGTCGGCCAATGACAGGCCCTGTCAACTTATCTATTTCATCCACATTCAAGTCAAACTTGCGCATGGAGTCGATCACTTTCAGCAAGCCAAAGATTCCTACCCGGTTACCAATGAAGGCGGGCGTATCTTTACATAACACGGTTGTCTTTCCCAAGAAAAGATCACCATAGTGCATTAAGAATTTTGTGACGGCAGGATCGGTTTTGCCAGTTGGAATGATCTCCAACAATTTCAAGTAGCGGGGCGGGTTAAAGAAGTGTGTGCCCGCAAAATGTTTTTGAAAATCTTCGCTGCGGCCTTCGCCCATCAGGTGAATAGGGATGCCTGAGGTATTGGAAGTAATTAAGGTGCCAGGTGTTCTGTATTTTTCTACTTCTTCATAAACCTTTTTCTTTATATCCAGATTCTCCACAACGACTTCGATCGTCCAATCTACATTTTTTATTTTGGACATGTCGTCCGTGAAGTTGCCAAGTTTGATGCGCGAAGCAAACTTTTTACTAAAGAACGAAGCAGGATTTGCTTTTAGGGTTGCCTCGAATGCCGCATTCACAATTCTGTTCTTCACTGCAGGATGATCGAGCGTCAGGTTTTTCTTTTTCTCATCATCGGTCAGTTCCCTGGGTGCGATGTCGAGCAGCAAAACTTCACAACCAATATTGGCGAAGTGACAGGCAATGCGCGAGCCCATAATGCCTGATCCTAAAACTGCGACTTTGCGAATGGTACGATTCATAATTCTTGATTTGTTAATGTGTCGTTTCGTTAATGTGCCAATTGGCTAATCATCGAATGGAGGAATTGACTAATTTGGTTTCGTAAATACTATTCTTTTCAACTAACTGATTAATGCGCTGAACTACATCAAAAAAAACATTCAGCTTTTGTGTAGAAATTTCTTCCCGAACCGCCTCATTAAATCGCAGTACGGTTTCCCGCGATTTCTCTTTCATCTTCTTTCCTTCTTTTGTCAACAAGACTTTTACAGATCGTTTATCATTTTTGTCGACTTGTCTAAAGATCAATCCCTTCTCCTCCATGGATTGTAATAGTCTCGTGAGGCTTCTTGGTTCTAACCCCATCAGTGGCCCTATCTTCATCGCAGGCGTTCCTTCTTCCGAAGCGATATTTAACAACGCATAGCCGATCGACATCGTCCCGTCATATTTCATGGCCTGCTGATTGTACATGCGCGCAATGGCATGCCAGGCAGTTTTGATGTGATAGTCTATGGTTTCTTCTCTTTTCAAACAGTTACGAAGGTAGTTAAAAATTATTCTGCATGCCGAGTATTTTACCAAATTTATTTTTCGTATCCCGTTCCCGAATCACGTAGTCTTATTGATTCGCCTATTTTTGAACTCTTAAAAATCAAGTCGCTTCATCGATGTCCAAAAAAATCGCCTTTGTAACCTGCTCAACCAAGCTAGATTTTGCCAGCGATGATCTTCCTGTCGTGGATTTATTAAGGTCAAAGGGAATAGAGGTGCAACCACTTCCGTGGGACGGGGACTCGACTGAATGGAGCTCCTTTAATTTAGTCGTAGTGCGTTCTTGTTGGAACTATCACCTTCATCCGGAAAAGTTTATGCAATGGCTTGATCAGATGAAAAGCCAAAAGGTGAAGTTGCTTAACGCTGCAAACATAGTGAGATGGAATCTTCACAAAGGTTATCTTCAAGAACTTGAATCAAAAGGTGTTCCATTACCTGAAACTATCTGGCTTAAAAAAGGAGCGTCTGCAAATCTCTCTCAATTGATAATGGAAAGGGGTTGGGAGAAAGCCGTGGTAAAACCTGCTATCTCAGCCACTGCCTTCAATACATTTCTGGTTTCGCAAGCGGAGGTCAGTCTACAGCAGTTGAAATTTGCTGAGCAACTTCGGCAAGCAGATATGTTGGTTCAAAAGTTTATGCCCGAAGTGCAACAAGAAGGCGAATGGTCGTTGATCTTCTTCAATAAAAAATTCAGTCATGCTGTGATTAAGCGGCCAAGGGCTCAAGACTTTCGAGTGCAAAATGATTTTGGCGGAACTTTGTTACATTCCTTTCCTCCCACTCTTGTATTGCGTCAAGCCAAAAAAATTGTGTCAATAATCGATGAGCAACTTCTTTATGCGCGCGTTGATGGGATTGTTTCTAACAACCAATTTTTACTCATGGAATTAGAGCTGATCGAGCCCATGTTGTTTTTAGTTGAAGAGAAGGCGGCCACAAAATTTGCCGGGGCAATCTTTGAGCATTTATAAAGTACGTAATACTTACAAAGATTTTCGCCACCCAAATGTACCATTTTACCAACCATCAAAAATCTGTAAAAAAAGATCAAGAGAAACGTTTATTCGACTTCTAATCCCATGATCCTATGAAATTATTCTACACCTACCTCCTTTTCATTTTTACAGTCTCCGTCTCCATTGCCCAAACCGGTTGGACACCTGAGGTGATGGTTAAATTCAAACGTGTAAGTAATACTGATCTTTCCCCGGAAGGTAAACTTGTCGCCTATACTATTTCTGTTCCGCAAATGGACGGTGAAAAATCAGAGTTTCTTACACATATATGGATGGCCTCTACTGATGGGAAGTCTAACGTTCAATTCACGCAAGGCGATAAAAGTTGTACCAATCCAAAATTTTCACCAGATGGTAATTATCTGGCTTTTCTATCATCGCGCGGAAGCGATGGAAAAACACAAGTGTGGATAATGCGAGTGGGTGGTGGCGAAGCGGAAGCTGTCACCAAATCAAAAACAGGTGTCGAACTATTTGCTTGGGGGCCGCACAGTAAGCGCATTGCGTATACTCAACGTGATGCCGACACCGATTTAGAAGAAAAAATGAAAAATGAAAAGAAGGATTGGAACATACAAGATGTGTGGAAATATTCGCATCTCTATGCCACCTTTATTGATACGAATGCGAAGGGTGCGCGCGAGGTAAAGCGATTGACTCAAGGGAATTTCCATGTTACCAATTTTGATTGGTCTCCCGATGGGTCAACAATTGCTTTCACTCATCAGCCAACTCCTTCTGCAGATGTCTGGACTTCTTCTGATATTTCTACCGTCTCGTCCGATAGTAGTGCCCTAAAATCTTTGGTCACAATGAAAGGTTCGGACAAGAATCCGATTTATTCACCTGATGGGCAAAGCATTGCTTTTGTCTCTGATGGTGGCGATCCAAAATGGGCAGGAATTCAAGATGTGTATGTGATTTCCAGTAATGGAGGTAACCAAAAAAAATTAGCCGAAACCGCAGACCGCGATGCGAATATTTTCAAATGGTCAGCAGATGGAAAAGAGATCTTTTTTACAGAAACAGACCGGACAAGTAATCGTGTGTTTGCACTTCCAATCAATGGGAGTAAGGGGCGCATCATCACTCCTGGAACTGGCAATTATGGAAGTGCCTCTTTTAGTAGAGATGGAAAGAACATGGCGTTTATACATCAAACTACAGAGACTGCTCCCGAAGTTTTTGTTAGCGCTACCCTTGCATTCGTTCCAAAAAAATTATCAGAAGCCAACGGTTCATTTCCAAAATTAATAATGGGAAAAACAGAAGTAATAAAATGGAAATCTAAAGATGGAAAAGAAATTGAAGGACTACTCACGTATCCTGTCAATTACAAAGTTGGGAGAAAGTATCCATTGATCATGAACATTCATGGAGGCCCAACTGGTGTATTTACGCAAGGGTTTACGGCAGCGGGTTCTATTTATCCTATACAGGCTTTTGCACAGCAGGGCTATGCTGTATTACGCCCAAATCCGCGTGGCAGCACTGGATATGGAAAAGAATTTCGATTTGCCAATTACAATGATTGGGGCTTTGGAGATTACGAAGATGACCAAACAGGTGTAGACAAAGTAATTGAGATGGGCGTGGCTCATGCCGATAGTTTGATCATCTGCGGCTGGAGTTACGGTGGCTATATGACTTCCTTCACGGTTACAAAAACGAATCGTTTTAAAGTGGCCAGTGTAGGCGCGGGTGTTACTAACTTGATGAGTTTTAATGGAACGGCTGATATCCCTAGCTTCATTCCAGATTATTTTGGTGGCGAATATTGGGATCGTGCTGATACCTATGCCAAGCACTCGGCTATGTTTAATATCAAAAATGTGAAAACACCTTCGCAGGTAATTCATGGTGAGCGAGATCCTCGCGTACCTCCTTCGCAAGGATTTGAATTTTATGTAGCCATGAAAAGATTAGGGATTCCTACCGAAATGATCACCTACCCACGCACTCCACACGGCCCGCAAGAACCCAAATTTATTCAAGACATTGGAGAAAGAATGATCGCTTGGTTTAATAAAAACCTACGAAAGAAATAATGCCTACTCTGTGGATCAATGGGGCTAACATCTTTTTCGAACGATCGGGAGAAGGAGTTGAAACCATTGTGTTCTCGCACGGACTACTTTTTGACAACCGGATGTGGGAAGCACAGGTGGCTCATTTTAAAAGTAATTTTTGTTGCATCTCCTATGATCACCGTGGGCAAGGACAAAGCGAGTCGGTGGGTAGCCTGGACATGGATACGCTCTATGAAGATGCTGCATCGCTCATTGAAAAATTGAGTCCTAACAAACCCGTACATTTTGTTGGTCTTAGTATGGGTGGATTTGTGGGAATGCGATTAGCCGCTCGTAAACCTCACTTGCTGAAAAGTCTTATCTTAATGGATACCTCCTCAGATCCCGAGCCTTTCAAAATTAAATACATACTGCTCAATATGGTGTTTGGGTGGGGTGGGGCTAAATTAGTAAGTCAGAAGGTGATCGATATATTGTTCGGCAAATCATCCCTATCAGATAATTCAAAAAAGGAAATGCTTTGCAAATGGAAGGAGATCATTGAAAATCGCCCCAAGGAGGTAACAAAGGCTGTAGCTGGAGTTATTCATCGCCAAGGTGTCTATCCTGAACTTTCGAAAATAAAAATACGCACGCTTGTCTTAGTTGGTGACGAAGATGTGGCCACTATTTCCGCCAGAGCAGTACGCATTCATTTAGCTATTTCAGATTCTAAACTACTTACTATCCATCAGGCGGGACACAGCTCATGCCTGGAGCAGCCCCAAATCGTTAATCGATTTATTGAAGATTTTATTTTGACACCCGAAAGTCTACACGTTCAGGAAATCTCTGATTCAGGAAATCTGGCGCTTCAATAAAAAGCCACAGCGCAAACTCTATGGCTTCATCCTACTGCAATACTGACTAATATAAAATCTTTACTTTGCTTTTAGAGTTCTTATAAAATTAACAACCGCCCAGATTTCTTGCTCATCAGGGATCTTCTTTTTAAATGATGGCATGTCATCGCGGCCTTCTAATGTTTTATAAAATAAAGATCCATCACTTTGTTTTTGCGAATCAGTTGTTGACAAATCTCCTACTTCCGAGTCAAGTTGGGCCGCTTTGGTTCCATCACCCAATCCGGTTTTGCCATGACATGATTGGCAATGTTTTGTCCATAAAACCTTTCCTGCCTTCACGGATTCAGCATCTGTTTTTACAGGGTTAGTCATATTTTTATACTTATCAGGTACAACCCAGAGTTTTGTTTGGGAAGTAAAAGAATAAAGAAAAGAACTTGCTACCAGTGCAATAGCCAATGAACAATAGTTTGCTTTCATAAATCTGATGTTAATATTTAAAGTTTAAACTAAACACTCTCTCCTGTTTTGCCAAGCTTAATAATTCTGCTAATCTGATAGATCAAATAAAAGATAATGCCCCAGACACTGGCAATGATCAGATTAGGAAAAATGAGCAACCACAAAGGTGTTTTGTCGCGGGTGGCCCATAAAGTTCGGTTTTCGAAACTTTTATCTGGCTCCAATGGCAATCCCCATTTTACAACCTTTGTTGTTACCACGCTTCCATACATTTCATGATCTTCAATTTTCGCACCAATAATAATATTTCCGTTTACGTCACCAGGAATGTTAAGTTTAAATTCAGCGGAAACCTCACCGGCTTCATCGGTCGTATAGAATTCCTCCTCACTCGCGGGCAAATCACTTAATAATCGACTGACCACCAGCTTTATTTCGGTTTCGGGTACCTCAATGTAGCTACCATCTTTATATGTCAATACTTTTGCGTAGATCGTTCTAACGCTATCTTCCTCTTTCAGCGTTAACTCAATTTGTGCCCTAGCTATTTCAATTTCTACCGATTGATCCTCGA
>JAYWDP010000536.1:0-2873 GCA_043779775.1 Cyclobacteriaceae bacterium | reverse complement strand
TCCTTGGAATTGACATTCATCCAGGCAAGCTACCGTCTCACTCTGAGTCAATATAGAACGGCTTTTACCTTTTGTATCCGCTTTACTTTTTTGAAAGGCTTTTTTTATAAGCTGAAGGACTTTTGCCTGTATTTTTCTTAAAAATGCGGGTGAAATGACTTTGGTCGGAGAATCCGGTAAGGTAAGCGATTTCAGAAAGAGAATGTTTGGAAGTCAGCAAACCGATTGCTTTTTCAATTCGCAATTTCCTGATGTATTCACCAAAGGTGAGATCGCTAAAATATTTGGAGAATTCACGGGAAAGATAGGAAGGGTGTACATGAAGATGTTGAGAAATTTCCTTGAGACTCAGGCTCAGGTTGATATCAATTTGATCCTGGATAATTTCTTTCAATTCTTTGGCCCAGTCCGGAACTTTCCTTGTACGTGACTTTTGTTTGAGAAATTTCTGATAAACATCCAAAAACAGATGGTCTATCGGGTTTTCAGTATGTCTTTCATTTTGTAAATGTTGTGCCCATGAATAAAGGGCATCATAGAGCATCATCCCTTTCTCCAGTAACTCATGATCTTTTTTGTAGTTAAATGCAAGCCCCGCGGAGATGGCCCAAAGCCCCGAAGATTGATGTGCGATATCATGCCGGTCGGTGTCAGCACCCCTTACGATTACCGCAAGTACTTTGAGTGCTTCGTCCTTCAATTTGTATTTGTGGAGGAAATAATCAAAGGTGCACTCGTCTCCGTAATGAGTAAACTCCACTTCCGGGATATCAAAGGGTGTGGCATTCAATTCTACCGCTTTCGATTTAACCTGTTCAAACGGAACATAAATTATTTTAGCATCCTTATCGATAAAGCGTTTGATCAGCCAGGGGCAGGCGATGCGATCAATTTTCGGATGTTCACGGGTTATCCATTTCATATCATGAGTCCTTGCCCGAAATAAGTTGGTTCAAATTTATAAGAATTTGCATCGATAGGTCAACATTATAGGGAAAATCATCAATCTAGGAAGTGAATGAGTTCGGTTAAAATGATTGTGGGATTTGCACCTTTACAAAACAATTCAACCTATGATGGATGGATATTTGCGCTAATGCGCTGCCTCGTGCGAATCACTTGTACCACCAAAGTGATAAAGTATAACAGGATAGTGATCACCGTTATCAGGCCGCTGAATTTCCTCCACTCCATATTGACTATGGAATCTGACAAGATCCTGAGCAACAGCGATCCCTGCAGAAGAAAAAGCCATAGATATAATACTGGATGGTAGGGCTTACTATTAATGCCGAGTACGGCGGGTAAAATAATCGGTCCGTGGGCAAAAACCATGGTAAATCCGAACCCGATAAAAAAAGTATGGACAGAGATATCGTAGGCGAAAAGTGCATCAGGCAGCGCAAACAGAAATACACCTTCCAACAGGAGAGAAACATGCGCCAACAAAAGCGCCACTGACGAATATTTCACCAGGCCGGTATTCCTGAGTCCGATGCGAATGACATCGTTACGCAACATCCATACTGAGATGCATATCAATGCTAAGCCTGAAATATATTTTCCAATGCCGTGAAAGGGTATAATCAATCCGATGAGGAAAAGTGCGAGAAATACGAAAAGCAGATTTTTCGCCTGGTCCGATACCGGCAGGAATCTGGAAAGCTCCAATCGTTCCCCGATGACGGTGAAAAGGAGAAATCCCATCCACCAGGGAAATGAGGAGGGATAAAATTGCTTTTGCATTAGCAAAATGTTTCCCGCGACCAGGCAGTCTGCACCTATCACCATGAGTAATGCGGAACGATCACGGGGAGCCCTGTAAAAATAGACAGACTGTATTGCTAATAGTCCAAGACTTCCTGCCAGGAGAAAATATTGTCCGATAAAATAATATCCTTCCACTACGATGATCAGACTCAGTGCGCTGATCAATGGAATAATCAGCAAGAAATTACGCTTTAACGGAATTATTTTTTCGAGGGCAATGAGTGTCGTAAAAAATCCTCCGACCATGATGGCTCCGTGATGAACGGCCACAGGCGTAAGTGGGAAGTCCCAACCTATTCTGATAAGCCCGGCCAGCAAACCTGCTATCAGGTTGACCATAGCGAATAACATGAAAGGTAAACGTAACTGAGTCAAAATAATTGGTTTGCCATAAATCTAGGATTTCCTTAGCGCTTTCGCCCCTCTCAATATTATTTGGAACCATGACTTTTATCATGCCATCTGGGCAGTACATTACTTAGTTTTACCGGCTATGATTAAATCACTTTCAGACAAGGGAAGTACACTGGATGGCCATTCCATCATACTGTCTGAAACAGATTTACAAGGAACCATTGTCCAGGTGAATGAAGCATTTTGCTCTATTTCTGGATATAGCAGAGAAGAATTGATTGGAAGTCCGCACAATATTATCCGGCATCCGGATATGCCAAAGGAGCTCTTTCAGAAACTTTGGTCGGACATTAAGAATGGAGAAGTCTTCCGGGCGGTCATCAAAAACCGTAAGAAGGACGGAAGTCATTATTGGGTTAACGCTACCATCATGCCTGTATTTCAGGCGGGGCAGATCATACGTTATGTGGGAGGAAGAAACTATATCAAGGATGATCACCTGGCGGAAGAACTTTACAGAATGCAGGCATTGAAGTTGGGATGGGCGTAAGTATTTTTTTGAAAATTCCTTACTCAAAAAATCATTTGGCTGACATTACACACCTGAAGCTCACGTGCGACATGCCGCTGTCAAATGCCGTTCCTTGTCTCGCACTGGGTCGGAAATTTACGCAGTAATCCGTAGCGCATAAAAATGATCCCCCACGGGTGACGCGCTTTTCTGCCAGGGGCTCACGGGGGTCATAGGC
>JAYWDP010000535.1:0-8333 GCA_043779775.1 Cyclobacteriaceae bacterium | reverse complement strand
CAACTTTTTCCAGTTTGAAGAGATTTTCTCCTTCGTATTCAACTGGATTGAAGTCAAAGGCATCGCGGTGTTTTTCGATGGCGTCACTTACCCACTTGGGGTGGGAGGCGAACAGCATCTGGGACATGTGAATTTTTTTTGGATCCAGTTTGAATTGACTCCTGATCTCTTCCCAGGTACCAGGTAAAAAGGAAGTTTTTGATTCGTCGGCGAATGTGGGAATGGCTGGAAGTGCGATCGTGGCGCCAATGGCCAAGCCTGACCGGGTTAAGAAGTCTCTTCTGTCCATAATTATCAAATGTGGTTGATACGAAGTTAACAAGTTTTGGCTGAGTGCATTCTTCGCATGTTAATTGTGGCAGTGCCTCCCCACCGAAGCTGTCTCAGCGCAGGTGGGCAGGCGCTGCCAATAACAATGCTGAACGTTCACATATGCGGGCCAAACAGAAAGAAGATCAAGAAGGCGTTCCTGTGGCCTTATTGAGATTCCGCTTTTAGTCCCCGGGCTAAAAATTGTATGATTATTAGCCTGCTATATCGAAGGCAACTCTTATCGCATACACATCATTGAAAATGGGTATGCAGAATTCTGAAATGTTGGGCTATTATTTTTCTCTCACTCCGTTAAATTCAGAGGGCTGAATATCAGGCTTAACGGGTTGTTGAGTAGAGCAACTACCCCCATAGCAACCGGCGGCACAACCAAAACTAAATAATCCCATGGAGGCGAAGTAGCCGCCTACAGCAACGCCGACCCACTGTTTTTGCATGGCAGATTGAACGACCATAATCGTCCCCATAATCAAAAACAGGGCTCTTTGAAAAGTCCAGCCCGTCAATATCCGTTGTCTCATGCTACTTTGTTTTGTAAGCTCATCCACCCTCCGCCATTATACACTTCCTGAAATCCATGGGACTTCAACATGCTTTTAGCGGAAGCACTTCGCATGCCGGAGGCACAGCAGGTAATGATCGGTTTATCTTTCTTGAATTTGGATAAATTATTAAAAAGGCTGTCCAAGGGGATGTTGACGGAACCCTTGAAGTGCCCGCTTTGGTATTCACCCCGGGTCCGAACATCAATTATAGTGGCCCCTCGTCCGATTAATTCTTTATAGTCCACCTGGGGCCCCAAGCCGAACAGGTTCTTGAGAAGTTGTATCATCCGTTAACGTTTCCTGTCCTGAACTCACCCGGAGTTCTTACATCGACAATTGTTTTTGATTGATCGTGCATTATTTATTTCTAATTGGATTGTAGATTATGAATTCTTCCGACCAGGCAGCTTGCATAACTTTTCACTTGCAGCAGTAAGCCATTTTCTTCGGTGGCTTCAGGATAGCCCAGGGAATGCAGTTTTTTAATTATTGTATTCCTGTTGATGCCATCGTAGGATACTTTGACCATATCTTTCTCTTTCAATACATCAGTGTAACTAACGCCTTGAAGTTTTAGCAGTTCATTTTTGATGGTGGTGGCGCAGCCATCACATTTAACGTTAGCGACAATGATTTCTTCAGTTTTCATTGGGTCTGGTTTTTATCCTTTTTAAATGCACCCAATCCGATACCACCCATCAAAGCTCCGTACAATGTACTATGAAGCGGGTTGGACGTGATGGGACAACTCCCTGAGGTACATCCTACAAAATGATAGTAAAGGTACCCACCGGCTGCACCCAGCAAAATTCCAAAGAATGTGAGTTTATATTTTATGAGAAAATTCATACGATCAATTGATTTATGTCTGACAAATACCGACCGCTGCTGTCAGGCTTGCTTCTTTCTTGTAGAAATGCCGAAAGGCAAGTACTGATTTTAGTGATTGAATTACAACCGTAAAAATCAAACAATAGAAAGCGAGATACAGCCACTTTTGTTACACAAGGGTAATTTTGTTTCTGCCTAATTTAACAAGCCCCTTATCTTCCATTTGTTTAAGCAGCCGGGAGACCACCACGCGGGCCGTGCCAAGTTCATTGGCCAATTGTTCGTGGGTTATGGCAAGCGTATGACTTTTGGTATGATCGCTTTTTAGTTTGAGGAGATTCAGCAATCGTTCATCCACTTTTTTAAAGGCAACGGCGTTTACAACCTCCAATAATTCCTCAAATCGTTTGTGGTATAAACGGAAGATATAATCGAGCCATTCGGGGAACTCTTTAATAAGCAAGCTTACCTTGTCAATAGGAATAAATAGTATTTCTGTTTTTTCCTCTGCGATGGCCTTCAACTTGCTTGGCTCGTGATGGATACCTCCTAAAAACGACATGATGCAACTTTCTCCCGGATTGATGTAATACAATAGAATTTCCCTGCCATCATCATCGGTGCGCATTACCCGGATGCTGCCGCTGGTAACAATGGGGATTGCCTGGATGTAAGCGTTCTCATTCAGGATGACATCACCCTCTTCAAAGAATTTTGTTGTTCCATAAACTGAAAGTTTCTCTCTTACTTCCGGAGAGGATTTGAATTCAGGAAGATTGCTTAAGGATGTCATTATCTAATTTACACTACAAGATTAGCCCATGGGACCGAACTTTACTTCTTTAAACTTTCAGGATTTACAAGGTTAGGAATCCTGTTGTTTCTATAAAATTCAATGATATTCAACGCTGCCAGCCGCGACATGTTACTTCTCGCCTCCACCGTACCCGAGCCCACATGCGGAAGAATGGCGACGTTCTCCATCAACAAAAGAGGATTATCCTTTCTCATCGGTTCGGGATTGGTTACGTCGAGCCCTGCTCCCCAAATCTCACCCGCCTGCAGAGCGGCCGTCAGATCTTCTTCGTTATGCACAAGTCCTCTGGAAGTATTAATGAAGATCGCTGAACGTTTCATTTTTTTGAAAACCGATCGATTAAAAATGCCTTTGGTCTCCTCGCTCAATGCGCAATGAACGGATAATACATCACTTTGATGGAGGAGTTCATCGAAACTAACATAACGGGCACCGAATAATTTCTCTGCCGTGGGATTGGGCTTCCTATTGTGATAAATGACCGGCATATCGTAGGCACCCTGACATCGTTTAGCTACCTCCAGGCCAATGTTACCCAACCCAAAAATTCCAAGTGTTTTATTTTTCAGTTCAAAGCCCAGGTTGCTTTTTGGTTTGAAGTATCCCCACTCACCGCGTTCGATAGTTTTATGCAGGAAGAACATTTTCCTGGAGACAGCGATCATCAGGCCGAAGGCGACATCGGCGGTGGCGTGGCTTGTTACTCCCGGGGTATTTCCAATGGGGATACCCAATCGGGTTGCTTCCGGAACGTCTATGTTGTCATATCCGGCGCCAAATTGTGAAATGATCTCCAGGTGGTTGCATTCGTTTAAAAAGGATTTATCGATTTTACTGGACATGGTACAAAGTAAAGCATTGACTTTTTTCGCTTCCTGAATCAGTTCGGGCTGTGTCATGGGCCATTCATGTGGCCAAACGGTCACGGAAAATCCTTCTTTTCTCAGGGATTCCTGTGCGATCTCGGGAAGTTCGCAGCTGATAAATACTTTTATTGACTGGAGGTCCTTACTCATGGTAGGTCGATGAAATCTTATTTATGACTTGGATCAGAATTTTTTTCACTGTAAGCAACCGCCAATTGTTTTTGAATACCGATATTTTCAATACCAAGTTCTACAACATCACCGGGTTTTAAATAGCGCGGAGGTTTCAACCCCAGGCCTACACCTGAAGGTGTACCGGTAGCAATGACATCCCCCGGCATTAAAGTCATGTACTGACTCAGGTAGCTAACAAGAAATGGGATTTTAAAAATCATATCGTTGGTATTCGATCGTTGCAAAGTATCACCATTTACCGTAAGCCAGAGTTTTAGATTTTGCGGATTGCCGACATCGCGGCTGGTGACAATATACGGTCCCAACGGAGCGAACGTATCGGCACTCTTTCCCTTGGTCCACTGACCGGTGCCTTCCAGTTGAAAGGACCGTTCACTGTAATCATTTATGACCGTGAATCCGGCGATGTATTCCATGGCTCTTTCTTCAGGAACATAGGAAGCTTTTTTCCCAATAATGATCGCCAGTTCCACTTCCCAGTCGGTTTTGACAGAATTTTTAGGAATTATGAGAAAGTCAAACGGGCCACAAAGCGAGGATATTGCTTTTTGAAAGATTACGGGCTCTTTGGGAATCGGGCTGCCACTTTCCTGTACATGCTTTAAATAGTTCAACCCGATGGCAACGATTTTTGAGGGATTGGCTACGCATGGAGCAATCCTTGCGGAAGTGGGGATAAGAGAACATTTTGAAGCATTTTTTACAAGCCATTTTTCCAACCGGCTTATACCATCTGTTGAGAAAAAGTTCGGCGTATAATCTTCACCAAAGGTTGATACATCCAATCTCTTCCCATCGGGCATAACAACGCCTGGTTTTTCCTTGGGGGAATCTCCAAACCTGAAGAATTTCAGACCTGATTTTGAATGCTGGGCTATGCAAAGGGATGCGATTAATTGCATAGCGAAAAGCATGGTAAGGATTTGTTTCATAGATTTTCAATTTAACATGTAAAAATAGGAGTTTAATGCAGCTGTGCATGAATGGAAGATTATAATAATCCCATTTCCCAAAGATGCGTTGCCTAATATTTCGTCCCTATGGGACTTCGCTTTCAACTTTTGTATTTATTCTACCAATATTATGTCCCCACGGGACATGAATCATTGTTTTAATAAAAGTCCCGTGGGGACATAATATTGGTAAAAAATTGAAGTGTGATCAGGCGGTCGTCCTGTAGGGACGAAATATTATTTATGTTGAATAACTTCATTAGCGAGAACCCTATTTTCCACCCTTCCTCATCCTTGCCATAAAAAACCCGTCAAACCCTTCGCTGGGCAAAAGGGTCTTCTGTTCAAGCAATTCAAACTTACCTTCCTGCATTTTTAAAAATTGCTCCACCTGCTTTTCATTTTCACTGGGAAGTATACTGCACGTCGAGTACACCAGTAGTCCGTCGACCTTGAGCATAATGCTGTATTGCGTGAGGATTTCCTGCTGCTGGACTTTTACTTTTTCGATGAACTCCGGAGAGAGTTTCCATTTGGCGTCGGGATTGCGACGTAGCACGCCAAGACCTGAGCAGGGGACATCCAGAAGAACCCGGTCTGCGGAATTTTCGAGTCGCTTGATCACTTTGGAGGAATCTATCACACGGGTTTCAATGATATCACTCGCCCCCGCCCGGCGGGCACGCTTCTTCAACTCGTCTAACTTAAAAGCTTCGTTGTCCATGGCGATGATGCGGCCTTTGTTATGCATGAGGGCAGCAAGGTGTAAAGTTTTGCCGCCGCCGCCTGCGCAGGCATCGATTACGCGCATACCTGAGGATGGCTGTAAGAAGGCTGCGATAAGTTGAGAGCCAGCGTCCTGAACTTCGAAGAGTCCGTCCCTGAACTGCGGTCGGGTGAAAATATTTTGACGCTCTTGTAGAATCAAGGCATCCGGAAATTCTGCGGGGGCAATGGTTTCAATGCCTTCCAGTTCCTTCAATTGTTTTTGGAGGTCGTTACGTGAAACTTTCAATGTATTTACCCTCAACACCACTTTTGCCTGCTCGTTCAGTGCATGAATTTCTTTTTCCCAGGCGGCGCCTAACTCCTGATTCCCTAATTCGTCCATCCAATCGGGCATGGATTCGCGGATTTTCGTGATATGCTGGGCTCGGTCGTAGTTTTCATAAAACTGTGCCTTATTGAGACCTTCGAATTCTTCCCATGAAGGCGGGTCAATTTTTTTCCAGATGCACCAGGCACCGAGTAGCCCCCAGAAGTCATCATTTTCAATGTTTGCTAAATTGATGAACAAGCGATGCCACCGGACAATGTCATACGTGGTCTCGGCAATGAACCGCCGGTCACGGGCGCCCCATTTGGGGTTCTGTTTCAGGACTCGCTCAATGACTTTGTCCGCATAGCGGTTTTCAACAAAAATCTGTTGGAGGGATTCAATAACGGCTTCGGATAAGTTGCGAAAAAGTTTCAATGCGTGGTTTTTTTTGTTTTGGGCCTTTGGCTCTTAGCTATTCCATTTTTTGAGGTTTGTTCGGGCCACTACTTACGGGGTAAGCCAACAGCTTTCCTCGAAAGGTAGAAGATATTTTGCCGATACTTTATAACTTCAACGCTCCTTTAACCCAAATCCCATGGAACGAAGAAAATTTATTCAAAATGGAATAGCAGCCATCGCGGTCTCAGCAGTTGCCCATCCGGTTTTTTCACGGACTTTCAAAGAAGGAACCGCCCAACCAACTTTTAAAATGAACTATGCTCCGCATGACGGGATGTTCAAAAATAATGGAGGCACCGATTTTATGGATCAGATCCGGTTCATGCATGACCAGGGCTTTCGTGCCATCGAAGACAATGGAATGCTTAACCGCAGTATCGCGGATCAAGAGAAAATTGGCAAGCTTTTGGCTCAGCTCAACATGACCATGGGTGTGTTTGTAGTAGATGGTGGCGATAATTGGAAAGTATCACTCACTACCGGCAAGCAGGAGTTTAAGGATGTGTTCATCAAAACCTGTAAGACCTGTGTTGATACGGCCAAGCGCGTGAATGCCAAATGGATGACGGTGGTACCTGGATTTTTCGAACGAAAAACGCCTATAGGCATTCAGACTGTCAACGTAATCGATGCTTTACGTCAGGGAGCAGAAATCTTTGAACCTGCCGGTCTGGTAATGGTGCTGGAGCCTCTCAGCGACACGCCTGAATTATTTCTTCGGACTTCAGACCAGAGCTATGAAATCTGCAAGGCAGTAAAGAGCCCTTCCTGTAAGATTCTTTACGACATCTACCATATGCAGCGCAACGAAGGAGATCTTATCAACAACATTGATTCTCACTGGGAAGAGATAGCCTACTTTCAGATTGGTGATAATCCCGGACGAAAAGAACCCACGACCGGTGAAGTCAACTACAAAAATATTTTCAAGCACATTTATGAAAAGGGTTATAAAGGAGTCATGGGCATGGAGCATGGGAATTCCAAAGAAGGAAAAGAAGGCGAAATGGCGGTTATCAAGGCATATCGGGAAGTGGATGGCTTTTGAAAGGAATAAAATAAAGAGTTATAAAGTGACGCGAAGCATGTATTAATATCTGGATTCATAAATCGTTTACCAAAAATGAAATCAATAAAGATCTTTTGCTTGATAATCATTCTTCTCCCTGGCATTTCGCAGGCGCAGGATGATTGGAGTAAAAAACTGTTTAAGGACCTGGGGGAATCAGGGGCAAAGAAAAAAGCACAACTGGATTCCATCGACTTTCAATTCGCATTTTCACAAAATGAGAGCTCAGGAGTATTTAATGTTGCCAATAAAGGTGAGGGAGGTGCGGGGGCTCTCTATTCATTAAAAGAGAGGAAAGACAAAACCGTTAATGAAATAGCGCGGGATACACTTGAATATGCACTCGGTTTATATGAATTGAGGATGTATAAGCTAGCGCTTCTGTCCCTTCTGGATGCCAAGAACTTCATGGAAGAAAAGCAGCTAAGAAACACCATCAGTTACCTCCGTTGCATTTCAAATCTTGGATTGGTGTACTTGACCCAGGGGCGTACACTGGATGCAGATCAGTATATCAGCATTGCACTGCAAACCAGCGAACAGGTTTTGGGTCAGAACAGTGCTGCCTATGCAGCCAATCTTAATAGTCAGGCGAAGTTGTTCCAGTTTACAGGCAAATACAATGAGGCGGAGAAATTATTCGATGAAGCGGAATTACTGGTGGCGCAGGTATTCGGCAAGAACACCATGCAAAGTGCCATTGTCAAAAACAACAAGGCCATGCTGTACCAGACCATGGGCCGGTACAAGGAGTCAGTGGATCTCATGAAGCAAGCAATCACGGAAGCGGAAGCTGCTCCAAAAAAAGCGCTGCAAGGCAAGAAATCTTTTGACAACAGGAAATTTCAGTCCAACCTGGCGCTTTTGTATCAGCTATCTGGAAATTTTACGGAGGCAGAGACTACCTTCCTTTCCATTAAAAAGATTTTTGAAAACAGGGGACAGACCAACAATCCCGAATATGCTTCCCTTCTGAATCAGATGGCGCTTCTTTACATCCAGATGGGCAAGACGGATCAGGTGGAGGCACTCCTGCAAAAGTCCGCGGCCGTGTATAAAAAGAAATTTACGGAAGAGAACCCCTCCTTTGCCAAAGTGCAAAATGACCTTGGCAACTTTTACAGAATGCAAGGCAGGTTGCCAGAAGCAGAGGCAGCCCTTCAAAAGGGAGCCACCATTCGTAAAAGCACCTTGGGTGAAAATCACCCGGATTATGTAAAGTCGGT
>JAYWDP010000534.1:0-2887 GCA_043779775.1 Cyclobacteriaceae bacterium | reverse complement strand
CGATCAGTTTATCACCCACTTTAATAATCTTGTCCCCCGGCTGAAGGCCCACAGCTTCGGAGGGACCCCCGCTGAGGGCCGTTACCACCACCAGCGTATCATGAAAAATGCTGAACTCAATTCCAATACCCTCGAAGTTTCCCTGAAGATCTTCGTTGGCTTCTATGCGCTGGCTGTTGGGGATGTAGGAAGAATGGGGATCGAGCTTATTCAACATGTGGTGGATGGCATCATCTACAAGGGCTTCGGTCTCCGTAGTGTCGACATACTCATCTTTGATCAACCCCAGGACCTCTCTGAATTTTTGCGCATCGTCACCAGATTTTCCTGTGACGGTAGTGGAATTCAGGCTGGCGCCGATCAAAAGCCCGGCAGCGACGCCAATACACAAAGCCAGCGGGAGGCTAATTTGACGGGAACTGTTGTTTATCTCATCCATAGATATCTATTATCATCACTAAAACGGCAAATATGAGGCAAAGTTCAGATTCAGCGAAACGACCTTTGCTTTAAATTGAGGAAAGTCGCACCCTGTTTTTACCTTTACTGAACATGGATACCGCAGCACTTCGAAGCCGACAGATTGGAGAACTCGTGAAGCAGGACAATGTCCGGGCTTATGTGCTTTATTATTTCGGTATCCAGTTTTACGAATATTCCGATAAGACGCTCGAGGACGTTTGCCGCGATCGTGGACTCAATGTGGAGCAGGTGGTCCAGGAAATGGAATCACCCAATCATCTGCTGTCAGAAGAAAGCCTGCCGTTGGTTTCCTATCCGATGGATCTTATCATCGAATATCTCAAGCATGCACACTTTCTGTTCATCAAACATAAACTGCCTTATATTTCCAGGCTGGTAGAAAGCTTTCAATCCCACCATGTGCAATATGCTTCTGTAGTCCGGGACCTGAAAACATTGTTTCCTCTTTTTGTGGATGACTTTATTCACCACATCTATGAAGAAGAGGACACGCTTTTCCGGTATATCAACTTGTTGGATAAGGTCGCTACAACAAGATACAATCCATCCAAATTATTTTATCTGATGGAAAAGTATTCAATTCGTCGTTTTGCTACTGAGCATGAAGTTCATGATGATGAAATGACAGGAATCAGGAAAATAACAATCGATTATTCCGTCGACGAAAACACACCCCTTCATGTCCGGGTGATCTACTCCGAACTGGCGGGATTGGAGAAGTCCTTGCAGACGCATGCCCGCATTGAAAATGAAATACTTTTTCCAAAGGCCATGATATTGGAAAATCAGGTTAAAGAGTTGATTCAGGGAAAAGTTAAACTCAATTGATTTTGCCTTTGTCCACTGGTACATCTGTTTTTTAATCTATGGCAAGAATTCTCGCAATTGATTATGGCATGAAGCGAACAGGCCTTGCAGTAACAGATTCTCTGCGGATCATTGCCACTGCCCTGGAAACGGTGCCCACAGCAAACCTGATTGAATATTTGAAATCCTATTTTCAGAAAGAGCCTGTCGATCAATTGGTCGTAGGAATGCCCAAACGCCTGAACAACCTTGACACAGACATGACGCAGCCTGTAAGAGAACTTGTAAAGCGCCTTCAGGAAAAATTTCCGGACAAGCCTGTGGCCCTTATCGATGAACGATTCACCAGCTCCATGGCACTGCAAACGATGATTGCGGGGGGGATGAAAAAGAAAGACCGCCAGGTAAAAGGCAATGTGGATAAGATCAGCGCAACATTGATTTTGCAATCGTACATGGAATCGAGGGGAAAGAGATAAGAGTACAGGATTCTAGATTCAGGATGCTGGTTTCTGCATTGCCAGCCAAAGCGTTTCGCGAGGCTGGGATTCTGGTAATACAGCACCCGGTGTCTCATCAGAGTGGGAACTACCAGAATCCAGTTACCAGAATCCAGCATCATATTCCAACTCAATTTTTTACCTTTGCGGTATTAATCAGAAATTAGGAATGGTTTATCCCATTATAGTTTACGGAGATCCGATTTTGCGCAAGCGAGCCAAAGAAGTTGAGAAGGGGTCTTTGGAGATAAAAACAATCGTTCAAGATATGTTTGAATCGATGTATGCGGCCCATGGCATTGGCCTCGCGGCCCCGCAAATTGGAAAGGGAATTCGGATTTTTGTGGTTGATGGCAGCGCCCTGGAGGATGAGGAAGAGGACCTCACCGGTTTTAAGAAGGCTTTTATCAACCCTGTAATTGTTGAGGAGAGTGGTGATGCGTGGGAATTTGAAGAAGGTTGCCTGAGTATCCCCAATATCCGGGAAAATGTATCACGGCAGGGCACTGTGAGAATCCGCTATATGGATGAAGAGGGTGCCGCAAAAGATGAGATTTTTGACGGTCTCAAAGCCCGTATCATTCAGCACGAATACGATCATCTCAACGGCAAAATGTTCATTGACTATCTCACTCCTTTAAAAAAACGGATGCTCAAGGGAAAACTTACTGACATTAGCAAAGGGGATGTGAAAACAGAATACCGCATTCTGGCTCCCTTAAGAAAATGATCGGAAATATTTCAGGAAGTATATTTTAAGTGCGGCAATTTATCAGCGCCAGCTCTTTTTGTCCCAGATTTTCTATGATTATCTTTACCATCAATTAAATAATTCACCTTATCGCTCCCTCGCCATCATGGATGAAAAAATCAGTTTAAAGGCTCTGGAGGACTATAGTGACGACTACGCCTCGAAGATAACAGCTTCTTTTTTCTTATCGAAGGAAAAAATTACGGGTCCTGAAATTCTGAAAGTCTGTGACATCCATCAAATTAATTTGTTTGTCATTCGTGAATTGCTCCATACCTGGAAACTGGAGACTAACAAACTGCGGAACCCATTTTTTGATTATGCGGCTCCTCCCGTCGCGGAAGCC
>JAYWDP010000533.1:0-2899 GCA_043779775.1 Cyclobacteriaceae bacterium | reverse complement strand
GACTGAGCTTTTATTTTGGAAAGAGTGGCGGCATTAATTTCTATAAGACCTTTCATGAGAACAGTTCGAAAGAAGTAATCAAGGAAATCAATGAGTTTCCGGTTGAAGACTACGATTTGATTGTCAATGATTTTGAACCTATCACAGCCTGGGCCGCAAAGAAAAGGAAAGTAAGGATCGTGGGGCTAAGTCATCAGTCGGCCTTGCTGTCTAAAAGGTGTCCGAAGCCAAAAATAATGGATCCGTTTGGGGAATGGCTCATTCGAAACTACGCTCCCGTGGAGAAATACATTGGCTTTCACTTTGAAGAATATGATAAAAATATTTTCACGCCTGTCGTAAGGAAGGCGATTACAGAAGCGGGCAAGAAAGACAAAGGACATTATACCGTCTATCTCCCCGCATACGACGATAAAAAATTGGTAGCATTGCTGATAAAATTTAAATCCGTCCGCTGGCATATATTTTCAAAACATATAAAGGAACCTTATCATATCGGAAAAATTTCTGTGTATCCGGTAAGTGGTGAAGATTTTGTGGCCAGCGTGGTGACCAGCACCGGCGTTTTATGCGGGGCGGGTTTTGAGACACCCGCCGAAGTGCTTCATTTGAATAAAAAGCTGCTGGTGGTGCCCATGAAAAGCCAATATGAACAGAAATGCAATGCCGTGGCACTTAAAAGACTGGGTGTACCGGTGTTGAAAAAGGTGAAGAAAAGAAGCCTAAAGCGAATTGAGAAATGGCTGGACAGCAACAAGCACCTTGATATTTCTTTCCCAAAGGTGGCAGGCAAGGCGGTTGAGAGGTTAATGAAGAAGTTTGGCAGTGATTAGGAATTTTTCCTTCGAATAGAATGATTTTGTGTAATTATAAATCCAGTGACTCCAGTATTCGCGACAAGTGATCGTAATCTTTCAGCCCCGGTTTGAGCTCGGCAGAGCCCTGTAACACAAACCCGCTGACGCCGGATTTATTTTGTAATTCCAGGATCGATCTTTCGTTTTCGCTGACCGGTAGGAGTAGAGGATAGTTGCGGGGCTCAATTTCATTCAATGAATCTGTATTTTTTGGAATCTCCGTGAGAAAGACGTATTCAATTTTAGTGGCGTCGTTTTGAATTTTACTTTGAAGAAAATGCCAAATTTCCAAACTCAGTTCAAGAATCAACGGAAATGAAGGGAGCTTGTTTGTCGTTGCCTTCGTGATGGAAATATGAAGCAGATCCGGTGAATACTGTGAAATGACTTCTTCGACGTTTACCGACTCCCAATCAATAATTTCTGCTACACGTCTGGGTCCGGATACCCAACCCATAATTTCCTGGAATTGGACAGGACTCACATAGTCTGGATGACTTTGCGTAACGACAAAGCCCAGCATATCAACCCCCATGCCGGCGCAATATCGTGCGTCGCTGAGATTCGTAATACGGTTCACATAGATGATGGGTCTTGAAGCCATGGCACAATATCTGCAAGAAAAATTACTTTGTAAAAATTATCTGTTTTACTGCTTTATAACGGTAAGACTTGAATAGGCCACAAAGACTCTAAGAATCACAATGAAAGATATTGTGAAACTTGGTGACTTGGTCTTAGTGGCTAAAAACCCGACTTACATTATCCCTTAAAACAGGATCAATGAGTATTCCTGAATCATCTGAATATCAAAAAGAAAAAATAACTTTGTAAAACTGTTTGATTTGAAACGGACCTTCTTCATCTGCTTTTTACTCTTGCTGGCATGCCAGTCGCGGGACATTAAGCCCAAAGGGACCGGTACAGAATACTATCCATTGAAAGTGGGTATCTTCTGGATTTACAATGTAAATGAAACCATCATCACCCAACTGAGCGGGCAGATGAATACTACCTATGAATTGAAAATTCAGATCGCCGATTCAATTCCATCGAATGGCCAGGTGGTCTATAGGCTTCTGCGATATACCCGACCCGAATCATCACAACCCTGGGTAGCCTTGGACACCTGGTCGGCTCGAAGGGACCAATTTCAGGCAGTATTACAGGAAGGAAATGTACCCTACATCAAGCTTACATTTCCATTAGCCGAAGAAAAGACATGGGACGGGAATGCCCTAAACCATTTAGGGGGTGGCGATAAATGTGCTAATGGCACTTTTCATTGCGAGAATTATGTGATGACGCGCCTGGCACGACAATTTCAGGGCGTGGGTGTGTCCTACGATGATTCTGTAACCATTATTGAAAATAATGAAGACGATCCGATCGTTAAGAAGGATGTGAGAATGTCCGTGTATGCAAAATCAATTGGACTGGTCTATCGGGAAGCTACGGTACTTTATTATTGCACCGTGGGAAATTGTA
Source organism: Cyclobacteriaceae bacterium (assembly GCA_043779775.1). Classification (GTDB taxonomy): domain Bacteria; phylum Bacteroidota; class Bacteroidia; order Cytophagales; family Cyclobacteriaceae; genus ELB16-189. Next base: position 554 of record JAYWDP010000533.1, on the reverse strand, counting down.
TCGGACAGCAAATTGTGGAGAACGGGACTATCCTGAAGCAGACCTTAAAAGATTATGGCGGTTCATAAAGGTCTTTTGTTTCTATGCCTTGTTGCAAATTCTGTCGGGGCCCAAACCGATCGCTATTTTATTTCCTTCAAGGACAAAACCGGCACACCTCATACCATTAGCCAGCCCATGACTTATCTATCCGCCAGGGCAATGACCCGACGGACGCACAGTGGTGTGGTGGTGACTTCTGCCGACTTGCCGGTAACGCCTTTTTATGTTTCGCAAATCAAAGCGGCTGGTGCCAAAACATTTTTTACATCCCGGTGGATGAACGGCGTTCTCGTGGAGGCCAGTTCTTCTGTCGTTTCTTCGATCACAGCTCTTCCCTTCGTTTTGAAAACAGAATTGGTGGCCCATGGGATGAAGCTTTTAGGAGGAAGGCAAAAGCAATTCAAGCAAAAAAATATTTCCGGCAGTGATGAAGCCACCCAAACGCAACTTCAAATGTTGGGAATCGACAAAATGCATACTGATGGATTTCGTGGTGAAGGTGTCATGATCAG
>JAYWDP010000532.1:0-20770 GCA_043779775.1 Cyclobacteriaceae bacterium | reverse complement strand
CGTTTGATTTTATTACACTCACGAGTGTGAACGGTCCCGTGATCGCAGATCCGACTGGTGCCCTGTTTATGGGGGTATCAGTTACTACCTGGGCCATGTTACTCATTTTTATGGGAGGTGCTGGAAAATCTGCGATGTTTCCACTGCACATCTGGTTGCCTGATGCCATGGAAGGTCCTACGCCTGTTTCTGCATTGATCCATGCCGCTACGATGGTGGTGGCAGGCGTTTATCTGGTGGCCAGGTTATTCCCGATTTATTCTTTCTCTTCCCCCGCGGCCCTTGAAGTGATCATGTTTGTGGGAAGTTTTACTTCTTTGTTTGCGGCCGTCATCGCCTGCACACAACTGGATATCAAAAGAGTGCTGGCCTTCTCCACACTTTCACAGATCGGCTACATGATGGTAGCCTTGGGCGTTTCAGGATATGGCGATGAGGAGGGTCTCGGCTATATGGCTTCCTTGTTTCACTTGTTTACACACGCTTTCTTCAAAGCATTGCTGTTCCTCGGCGCGGGTTCTGTAATCCATGCCGTTCACAGCAATTTGATGACCGACATGGGTGGGTTGAGAAAATATATGCCCATCACACACATTACCTTTTTGATTGCTTGTCTAACCATTGCAGGAATCCCTCCCTTATCTGGATTCTTCAGCAAAGATGAGATACTCGTCGCTGCCTTTGAACATAACAAACTGGTGTTTGCAGTCCAGTGGCTGGTAGCTGGCATCACCGCATTCTACATGTTCCGATTATATTTTAATATTTTCTGGAGCCGCACCCCCAACTTTCACCATACACCTCAGGAGTCACCGTTGACCATGACGGTGCCCTTAATAATTCTTGCTGCTGCTTCGATTTTTGCCGGATGGGTTCCATTCCATGAACTTGTGACCAGCGACGGTAAGGCTTTAACCACGGAGTTTCACTGGATGATTGCACTACCCTCTGTTTTGGTCGCCGTTGTGGGCATAGCGATAGCAGCCGTGTTTTATTATAGGCAGAATCCGAGACCGGAGAATATTGCAAAGAGCCTGAGTGGATTCTATACTGCTGCTTCCCGGAAGTTCTACATCGACGAAGTTTACCTCTTCATCACGCGCCAGGTTATATTTCAACTGATATCCAGACCCGTCGCCTGGTTTGACCGCCACGTCGTGGATGGCACCTTGAATTTTATTGGAAACACAACTGTATTTTTTTCCGGGGCAATCAAAAGAATTCAATCGGGACAGATGCAGGTGTACATATGGTTTTTTACTTCCGGGGTGTTGTTGCTGACATTGGTAATGCTGTATTTAAACTAGCCATCGATCATGAACCCGCTACTATTTTTATTGATCATTCCCGCATTGACGATGGTGGGTATAGTGTTTACCGGAGATTTGAAGCGTGTGCGCATTATTTCGGCCGTCGGAATGAGTGCGCAATTGTTATTTGCTTTTTTGCTTCTTTACTGGTTTTTTCAGCTTCGTCATGAGGGCAACACGGACCCGATGTTGTTTGTCTCTACCACTACCTGGTATGAATCTTTCAACATTCAACTGAAATTTGGTATTGACGGGATTTCCATGTCGATGATCATTCTTACGGCCATTGTCACCTTTGCCGGTATATTTGCTTCGTGGGAGGTGGAATATCTCACCAAAGAATTTTTTATCTCTCTGATCCTGTTGGCCACTGGCGTATTTGGTTTCTTCATCTCACTCGACCTCTTCACGCTGTTTCTCTTTTATGAAGTGGCGGTGATCCCCATGTATCTGCTTATCGGAATTTGGGGTACAGGCCCTAAAGAATATTCTGCCATGAAGCTGACCTTGATGCTCATGGGGGGTTCGGCATTATTGCTGGTGGGGCTGCTGGGCATTTATTTCAACTCGGCGCCGGCAGGAGGGAGGCTTACATTCGATCTTACCGAAATTGCAAAAACGGGAATCCCGGTTTCTGCACAGATGTTTTTCTTTCCCTTCACCTTCGTGGGGTTTGGAATTTTAGGAGCACTCTTTCCATTCCACACCTGGTCACCAGATGGTCACGCCTCAGCGCCAACGGCCGTGTCGATGTTGCACGCTGGCGTATTGATGAAGCTGGGCGGTTATGGATGCTTTAGGGTGGCGATGGTTCTGATGCCGGAAGCGGCCCATTCACTGGCGTGGATATTTATCATTCTCACCACCATCAGCGTGGTCTATGGTGCGTTTGGCGCCATCTGGCAGAAAGACCTTAAATACATTAATGCATACTCTTCAGTAAGCCATTGTGGACTTGTTCTTTTTGCGTTATTGATGATGAATGAGACAGCCACGACCGGCGCTTTTTTGCAAATGATCTCTCACGGCCTCATGACAGCACTCTTCTTTGCTTTGATCGGAATGATCTACGGTCGCACCCACACTCGCATGATCCATGAGATGGGAGGACTGATGAAAGTCATCCCCTTTCTATCCGTAGTGTATGTCATTGCCGGATTGGCCTCTCTGGGGTTACCGGGCTTGAGTGGCTTTGTAGCAGAGATGACCATTTTTGTGGGGTCTTTTCAAAACAACGATATCTTTCATCGTGTGGCAACGATCGTGGCTTGTTCTTCTATCGTAATTACAGCGGTCTATATTCTGCGTGTGGTAGGTATTCTATTGCTGGGCCCTATGACAAATGACCATTACCTGGAATTAAAAGACGCACGATGGTTTGAAAAAATAAGCAGTGTTACTTTGGTGGCGGCTATTGCAGCTATAGGATTGGCCCCCTTGTGGCTGTCCAATCTTTTGCGGGAACCGCTGGCAGCCATATTACACCAACTCATTCAATAAGCTATGATCTGGGATACACTCTATATTATGCGACACGAGGTTTTGCTAACGGTGCTTATTGTGTATCAGCTCATTGCCGATCTGTCGGAAAAGACCAACAAGAAAAACATCGTTCACGCTACTATTATTCTTTTTTTTCTCTTCACAATTGTTGGATTGGTTCCTTCTGAGCCAGCCAACCTTTTTGGAAGTATGTATGTAAGTGATTCCCTCAGGCTTTTGATGAAGAATATTCTGAGTAGCTCTACGTTGATTATCTTAATGCAGTCCTCTGCCTGGTTGAATAAACCCGAACAACAACACAAGGCAGGAGCATTCTATTTGTCGATATTCTCCACCCTGATGGGTATGTTCTTTATGATTTCCGCCGGAGATTTCCTTATACTGTACATCGGACTGGAGTTGGCCACGTTGCCCCTTACTATGTTGGCAGCCTTTGATAAGGAATTGAGACGCTCGGCGGAAGCGGGAGCTAAACTACTGATGTCATCGGCAGTTTCCTCTGCAGTACTATTATTTGGCCTCTCCATGACGTATGGTATTTATGGCACCTTGCATTTTTTAGAAATTGCCGTCATGCAGGATACCAGTGCATTGTCAATCCTTGCGATAATATTCTTTCTTTCGGGATTAGGGTTTAAACTTTCGCTGGTTCCCTTTCACCTGTGGACCGCCGATGTGTACGAAGGTGCTCCGTTGCCCATTACCACCTATTTTTCTGTTGTTTCCAAAGGCGCAGCATTATTTACCCTGATGCTGGTACTGTATGGTGTCTTTGGACAGCATTCCAAAATCTGGTCAATGGCTCTTTACTTCTTATCGATCGCTACCATGGTGGTGGGAAATCTTTTTGCCCTTCGCCAGAAAAACATGAAACGATTTCTCGCATTTTCTTCTATCACGCAGGCAGGATTTATGTTGTTGGGATTCATGAATATTGAAACCCTCGGCATGAGTACAATTGTTTACTTCATGCTGATCTATGGACTTTCGAACCTGGCTGTTTTTGGTGTCTTGTCTATCGTGTTCAATGCAACCGGCAAAGAGAGTATGGATGATTTTAATGGCTTCTATGCTACCAACCCACGACTCAGTCTGATCATGTTGGTGTCACTCTTCTCATTGGCAGGAATTCCTCCGGTGGCTGGATTCTTTGGCAAATTCTTTCTTTTCACGGCGGCCGCTTCGGCGGGCATGTATATTCTCGTACTGATTGCTGTGCTCAACGCAACCGTCTCTTTGTACTATTATTTGCTGGTAGTGAAGGCAATGTTCATCAACAAGAATGAGACACCCATTCCCACACTTACCTCCACCGTTTATGAGAAAATTGCTATGGGACTGTGCCTGACCGGTATTATAGTGATTGGATTTGTAAGTTCAGTGTTTGATTACATTCAATCTGTGATGTAGGAAATCATAATCCTTATCTATTGGCTGCCGGATTTTTTTTTAACACAGGACACAGAGTTAGAATATTGTATCAACGCTATGTCAGGTACCTGGTGCTGTTATTATTGCTATTTTAAAGGTTCACCAACTTCGATTTTATCAATCCAACATTAGATCATATCCCCGCCTGACAAATGTCATATGGATGGCCTTCAGGGAAAGCTATCTTTTCTTCATGTTATAAGGCCCCAAATCACTAAATCACCAGATCGTCAAATCACGAAATGACCTATGACTAAAATAATTGAACACCTGGAAGAAGCCACCATACGTTTCGCAGGAGACTCCGGGGATGGCATGCAGTTGGCTGGAACACAATTTTCCGAAACGTCAGGCTTTGCCGGCAATGAAGTCAATACCTTCCCGGATTATCCGTCAGAAATACGTGCCCCGGAAGGAACATTGTATGGGGTGAGTGCTTTTCAGATTCACTTTGGCACGAAAAACATTCATACCTCCGGCGATTTCATCGACGTTCTCGTGGCTATGAATGCCTCTTCGTTAAAAGTGAACATGAAGAACCTGAAAAAAAGAGGGATCATCATTGCCAGTAAAGACGGCTTTGATGCACGCAACCTTACCCTGGCAAAATATGAATCCAATCCGCTGGAGGATGGAAGCCTAAAAGACTATGAAGTCCATGCCATCGATATTACAAAAGAAGTAAAGACGGAGCTGGCGGAACTTGAAATATCTTCCAAACTTGTTAGCAAAACAAAAAACATTTTTACATTGGGCATCGCCTACTGGCTCTTCCACCGCCCACTGGAGCCCACAGTAAACTGGATCAACAAGAAGTTCAAAGGTAAGGATGATGTTATCCTGGCGAATATCCATTCCTTGAGGGCCGGATGGAACTACGCCGAAAGGAGCCCACAGTTTCAAAAACAGTATGTCATTGACCGGTCCCAACTTCAGCCGGGTAGATATCGCAACATTACAGGAAATGAAGCCGTAGCATTGGGTTTGGTAATTGCTGCGCGCAAAGCCAAACTTCCATTATTCCTCGGCTCGTATCCCATCACGCCCGCCACGGATATACTGCATGCCATAGCAGGATATAAAAAATATGGTGTAAAACATTTGCAGGCTGAAGATGAGATTGCTGGTATCTGCAGTGCCATCGGTGCTGCATTTGGAGGAAGCCTTGCGGCAACTACCACCAGTGGTCCTGGTCTTTCACTGAAGACAGAAGCCATGGGGCTTGCAGTCATTACCGAACTTCCGCTCATAATTGTGGATGTACAACGTGCGGGTCCTTCTACTGGTTTGCCAACAAAGGCCGAGCAAAGCGATTTGCTGATGGGTATGTTTGGCAGACATGGTGAAGCGCCCATGCCCATATTAGCGGCGGCAAGTCCAGCCGATTGCTTTGATATCACGTTGGAAGCAACGCGCATAGCACTTAAATACATGACACCCGTTCTTATTCTAAGCGACGGCTACATCGGGCAGGCTTCCGAACCCTGGAAAATTCCTGCGGTGGCCAGTCTCCCTGAGATCACGCCATACTTTGCTACCGAGGCGTCGCAATTTGCTCCCTATCGACGTGATGAAAAAACCTTGCGCAGGCAGTGGGCCATTCCTGGTTTTGAAGGAATGGAACATCGCATCGGCGGTCTGGAGAAAGAGGATGGATCAGGAAATGTAAGCAGTGATGCCGCAAACCATGAAAAAATGGTAAAAATCCGTCAGGAAAAAATCGATCGCATCGCACTCGACATTCCGGACGCTGTGGTGGAAGGAGAGGAAGAAGGAGATCTGTTGATGATCAGCTGGGGTAGCACGTATGGGGCCGCCAAGACTGCCTTCGAACAAATCAAAGCCAACGGACATCCTATTTCTTTTGTGCACCTGCGATACATGAATCCCTTCCCTAAAAATCTTCAAGGTATTTTATCGCGGTTTCAACGTGTTATTGTACCCGAATTGAATATGGGGCAGCTGCAATTCCTTCTGCAAGCGAAATATTTAAAACCGGTGATCGGATTTCATAAGATGCTGGGCAGGCCTTTCAGGTCAAGTGAATTGGAAGAAAAATTAATGAGTTTGTTAACCCAAAAAGAAATATTGGTATGAAGACTGTTGTAGATGAAATGCTGGAAAGACCTCATACAGGAGGCCTCGTATATACGGCCAAAGACTTTAAACCGAATGTGGATGTAAGGTGGTGTGCCGGCTGTGGCGCGATCTCAGTCTTGTCACCCGCACAGCGGTTGATGCCCGACCTGGGTGTGTCTAAAGAAAAAATCGTGTACGTCTCCGGCATTGGATGCTCGGGCCGATTCCCCTACTACATGGACACTTATGGTTTTCATTCCATCCATGGACGCGCTCTGGCCATTGCCTCCGGACTCAAGATAGCACGACCCGACCTGAGTGTATGGGTGGTGATGGGCGATGGGGACAACATGAGTATTGGCGGCAATCACTTTATTCATGCCTGTCGCAGAAATGTTGACCTGAATATTATGATGTTTAACAACGAAGTGTATAGCCTTACCAAAGGCCAGTACTCGCCCACTTCACACAGGGGTCAGATCACGAAGTCTTCACCGTTGGGTGCCTTGGATGATCCCTTTAATCCTGTTGCCCTGGCGTTAGGGGCTGCGGCAACTTTCGTCGCGAGAGGACATGATAAAGACCGCGCACAACTACAACAACTTTTGAAACGCGCCTCCGAACATAAGGGCGCGGCCTTTATAGAAATCTATACCAACTGCCGCATCTTCAATGATGGCGCCTTTGATCTTTATACCAACGCCGACACGCGCGACAATTCCACTATTTTCCTTGAGCATGGAAAGCCTTTGGTTTTCGGGAAAACTAAAAACAAAGGAATCATTCTGGACGGCTACACACCCCGTGTTGTGAACCTGGACCAGGGGGAACATTCCGTAAGCGACTTGCTGATTCATAACGAGAAGGACAGCACGCTGGCTTTCATTTTGGCAAACATGACGTACAACGAGGATCTTCCAAGGCCCATGGGTGTTTTGCAGGCCATTGATCGGGCGCCTTATGAGCAGCGCGTTGTCAATCAGATACAACATGAAATTGTGACGAAGGGTGAAGGTGATCTGCAGACTTTGCTTACGGGTGAAACGAGCTGGTTGGTGTAAGAGTATTAATAAAGGAACCGCTGAGACGCTAAGAGTAAATAATACATTGTAATATGATTATTTGATCACTGCCGACCGAATGAAATGTCTCTTCCTCACTGACTGCACTTCCAGCATCTCCAAACTGGTAGCGACTATGTCCCCCATGGTTGTTGCCCGGTTGAAGCGATCATCTTCGTAGAGATCCGCTAATTCTGCCGAAAGGGATTGGACATTTTCTTCCGTCGAAAGTATTTCCTTCCGCATGGCGGTCAGGAGCATAAATAATTGATCCCTGGCAGCTTTCACCCGGGTTAACAATCGAGTTCGCTCTTCTTTCTGATATTGGAGTTCCAGCACGGATGACATGGATTTTAATCCCAGATTGATGATGGGATTATTTTCCTTAAAGAATTGTGGCATATATATTTTAAGATTGCCCTCATAGCAATGCTGATCAAAGTCGATGGCCCGCAGGCGAAAATAAAGTTCATCAAAATCAGGGATTACCTCGGCCACAAAATTGTCATTGCGCATGTCGCCCAGCAATTGAACGAGGCTGCGCTCATTAAATTTTACAAACTCTTTGGCGATACGCAGAGGATTATAATCTTCCCTTGGCAAGTACTCTTTGATAAAAGCGTCTCCGGGAATACCCTGGATGTGTTCTTCAATCATCGTTGACCCCTTGACGAGATAGTTAATCTTGTTGGGTGAAAGAAGATGTTCCAACTCCATCCCATAAATCCGCGACATATCTGCTTGTTTGATGTAGAAATAGTCGAAGAGGTCATTAAGCCGGTTTACGATGCGGGCACGGAATGGATGTGTATTGGCATAAAGACAATAATCAATCCGGTCGATGTACAGATGATCAATTACACTTACATCACCTGCTACTTTCAATTGGGCATACACTTTTTTCAGGCATTCGTGAATAAACTTCCGGTCGGATTGATTATAAATGACGGTCTCCCACATTGTGTCTTTGCCCTTTTTGTCGAAAAACGCTACGGAGCTATTATAGTGCAGCAGGTCGTTATAGGTAATTGGTACGTCCATCTCACGATCTGTGAGCATAAGGTATCCATGCAACGCTTTGCTTATTGGATAGGAAGGCTTCTTGAAGCGGATCTCCGCCATTTCTTTTATTTACTTAAATTCATTTTTCAGCTGCGCTACCCATTTTTCAACCCGGCCTGCGGTTAGGTCCTTTTGGTTGTCTTCATCGATGGCGAGTCCCAGAAACTTTCCATTGATGACACCCTTGGACGCGGTGAAATTATAGCCTTCGGTAGGCCATGCGCCAACAAAGGTTGCCCCCTTGTCTTTGATACGGTCGTGAATGATTCCAAGCGCATCCTGAAATGTATCAGGGTATCCGTCGGCATCGCCAAGTCCGAGGTAAGTAACTTTCTTGCCTTTGTAATCTACTTTTTCGATCTCATCGATGAAGGCGTCCCAATCTTCCTGTAACTGACCGATCTCCCAGGTAGGACATGCCAGTATAATATTAGGATAAGGTTCAATATCCTCTGCAGAGGCAGAGTTTACATTATGTAGTTCTGCCTCATCTCCAAATAATTGCTGGATCTGAGTGACAACACGCTCTGTATTGCCTTCAGTTGAACCAAAGAAAATTCCAATCGTGGCCATAGTGTAATGGTTATTTTGTTTTGTTAATAGTCATCATGTTTGTCTTCTATCTCTCCGCGTTTCGGATGGTATTGCATAAATATTTCTGATTTCATAAGGATATCCACATATTGCGCGCGCTTATAGGCAAATGGATCAGCAAGATTTTCTTTGGATAGTTTTCCCTGGAAGTCCTCCAGAGAGTCATATCCTTTTTTCTTCATCCAGCCTTCCATTTCTTCCAGCATATGGGTTATTGTATTGATGCCCTTTTTATACACAGCACTTACTACTTGCACGGCCTGGGCTCCTGCCAATATCATTTTCACCACATCTTTTCCATTGAGAATGCCTGTGTTGCATACTATAGTGCCTTTTATTTTTTTGTGCAGTAAACCCGCGTAACGCAAAGCCAACCGATTATCATTTTCGCTACTGAAAATGTAAGGGTAATGATGTTGCTCTTCCTCTATATCAATATCGGGTTGGAAGAGGCGGTTAAACAGAATAAATCCGTCAACATTTACTTTGTCCATTCTGGAAATGAGCCGGAGGGTATTGGTGTAAAATGGACTTAACTTCACAAACAGGGGAAGACGTACTCCGGCACGCACCAGTTCAATCGTCTTGATTTGTTTTTCTTCTATGACTTCGGAGCTCGCATTGAAATCAAGGTTGTTGTTGTAAAAATTCAACTCAAGGCCGTCGATGCCCGTGTCTTCCATTTTCAGGGCGTAGGTCAGCCAGGATTCATCATTTATGCAGTTCAAACTTCCAATGAGCGGTATTTTTATTTTCCTCCTCGCTTCTTTCAGCTGCCGCAGATGCTCGGCCGGGCCGGCATGACGTGCAGAAGGAAAGAAGGTAGTGTGCTCCGCATCCCAATTGCTATAGGATTCACTCATCTGATCCATCTTAAATGACTCTAGCTCAATTTGCTCTTCAAACAACGACTTATAGACAATGGCTGCTGCACCGGCTTCTTCCAATTTCACCAGATTTTCCACATCGGATACAATGTTGCTGGATCCGATGACAATAGGATTTTTTAGTGTTAATCCTCCGTAATAAGTTGAAAGACTGATGCTCATAATCTTTTATTTTAAAGTTTCTGATAGCTTTTTAATATCTTTGAACCGCTGCGCATTGTCTTTCATTGCCAATTCTACAAGGCGTTTTGCCTCTTCAGGATCAGTCATGTTCAAAGTCTTATACCTGATCTCCTCTTCGAGGTAGTCCTCGAATTTTGTATCAATGTCAACACCATCCCATGTAAATGGATTCTGAGTATCGTTTCTCAGATCAGGATTAAAACGGTACATGGGCCAGTATCCACATTTAGCAGCTTTTTCGGATTGTTTTTTAGTAAGCTTCATCTCGTAGCCATGTGCGATACATGGTGAGTAGGCAATGATAATAGAAGGACCTTTATGTTTCTCCGCCTCAACAAAAGCCAGGGCCGTTTTCTCTCGGTCCATACCCATGTTGACTGAAGCAACATACGCACTGCTGTAAGAGGTCATCATTAAACCAAGATTTTTCTTGCTGAGCTTTTTGCCATCGGAGGCAAATTTGGCAACCGCCCCCCGCGGTGTTGCTTTGGAGGCCTGCCCGCCAGTATTGGAATATACTTCCGTGTCAACAACCAAAATGTTGACGTTGCGATTGGAGGCCATCACATGATCGAGTCCGCCAAAACCGATGTCATAAGCCCAGCCGTCACCACCAATAATCCAAATGCTCTTGTCGACAAAATAATCCTGAAGTTCAATTACTTTATCCAGTACCTTATTTTCGGACGAGGCATTTTTCTCGTCTGTCAAAAGAAGTTTCACATGATCCGCATGACTCTTGGCCTCATTGTTTACTTCATCGAAGAGGCTCACCGATTTTTGAAGAGCCTCTTTTAGTTCCTGTCGAATCGCTGAACTGATCAGAATTTCTACGTTGGTTTTTAGTTGTCGGCGGTTGGCATCAACGGCCAGGCGCATACCCATGCCAAACTCTGCGTTGTCTTCAAACAGTGAATTGGCCCAGGCTGGTCCTTTACCATTTTTATCTTTTGTATAAGGAGTAAGGGGAAACGTGCCACCATAAATTGAAGTGCAACCTGTAGCATTGGCAATAATCATCCGGTCACCATATAACTGTGTCACCAAATGGATATAGGGGACCTCACCGCAACCCGAACAACTCGGAGGATACTCCAGATAAGGCTCCGCAATATTGGGTTCACTCACGAAAGGCAGCTTGTCAATCCATGTGGCCGGATTACCCGGAACTCCGCGATACTCCAATCGCTTGGTGCCCGTTGGAATTGCACCATTCAATGGCATGTGAGAAACGGGTATCCGATCGCCTTTCAGCCTGAGAATGGGATCCATGATATTATCGGCAAACCATCCGGCACCATCCGGCACCACTTTGGCAACCTCAGTAAATTTGTCCGCCATTTCAGGAATTGGTATGGAGACAACCGCTGCCACCGTTGAATCGATGGCTTTCCAGTTCATTTCAACAATTTCAGGGCCTTTGCGGGCAAATTGCTTTTGAACAAACTTTTTGATCAGGGCAATGGCTTCTTCTTCGGGTAGTACGCCTGAAACTTTAAAGAATGCGGTTTGCATCACAGAGCTTATTCTTCCGCCCAACCCAACACCTTTGGCAATTTTGGATGCGTCAATCGCAAACACCTTAACCTTTTTCTGCCGGATGGTGTCTTGCATATCTTTTGTGAAGAGCCGGAAGATATTTTCCGGTTTCTGGCTTGAATTGATCAGAAAAGTTCCGCCTTCAGAGATCCCTTCCAGAATATCATATTGACCGATGTATTGATAACGGTGCAATGCTACAAAGTCAACTTTGTTGAGTAAGTATTCTGATTGAATCTTTTCTTTGCCGAAGCGCAGGTGAGAGATCGTCCAGCCACCGGACTTATTGGAATCGTATTGAAAATATCCCTGTACAAATAAGTCGGTACTGTCGCCGATGATTTTAATGGCATTCTTGTTGGCGCTCACGGTGCCATCGGATCCATATCCCCAGAACTTGCACCGTACAATTCCTTTTTGCTCCGTGTCGATCTCCACTTTAATCGCAATGGATTTCTTGGTGACATCATCGTTAATTCCTACGGTGAAATTATGCCAGCCATTGTTCTCCAGGTGATCATAAACGGCCTTCACCATAGAGGGAGTGAATTCTTTCGATGACAGACCATATCTTCCGCCGATGATGCGGATGCCTTGCCGTTCGTTGGACAAAGCAGCAACTACATCCAGATAAAGGGGTTCGCCAATGGAGCCGGGCTCTTTCGTGCGATCAAGGACAGCAATCTTTGTAACAGATTTCGGTATCTCTTTGATGAAGTCAGCGACGGAAAATGGCCGGTATAGCCTTAATTTAAGAACTCCCACCTTTTCCCCCTTCTTTCTCAGGTAGCTAATCGTCTCTTCGATGGTTTCCGTGGATGAGCCTATGGAAATAATAATTTTCTCAGCATCAGGGGCCCCGATGTACTCATAGAGTTTGTACTCACGTCCCGTCTTTTCAGCAAAAAGTTTCATGTATTTCTGAACGATTGCAGGACAAGCGTCATAGTATCGGTTTACGGTCTCTCTTCCCTGGAAATAGACATCCGGATTTTGCGCACCTACTTTGCAAATAGGAGCCTCCGGTTTCAAAGCCTGGGCTCTGAACTCCTCAACAAATTTCATATCAAGCATGCCCTTCATTTCATCATAGCTTATAGGGATTATTTTCTGTATGGAATGGGAAGTCCGGAAACCATCAAAAAAGTGTAGGAATGGAATTTTTGATTCCAGGGTGGCAAGGTGTGCGATCACCGCAAGGTCCTGTGCCTCCTGCACGTTCGAGGAGGCGAGCATGGCAAAGCCGGTGCCCCTGGTGGCCATGACATCCGAGTGATCACCAAAAATGGAAAGTGCCTGGCATGCCAGCGAGCGCGCAGAAACATGGATAACGACGGGGATCATTTCACCGGCAATCTTAAACATGTTGGGGATCATGAGCATAAGACCCTGGGACGCCGTGAACGTAGTGGTCATTGCGCCTGCAGAGAGTGCGCCGTGTAAAGCACCGGCGGCTCCTGCTTCGGACTGCATCTGCACAACATCTACCTTTTCCCCGAAGATGTTTTTCCTGCCTTCCGCTGACCAGGCGTCAGCCCATTCACCCATGTCGGAAGAAGGAGTGATTGGGTAAATGGCGGCTACTTCTGAAAAACCGTAAGCCACATTAGCAACTGCACTATTGCCATCGGTATTAATCCAGGATATTGATTCCATAATGGAAATTTTATTCTGAAAAGTAGAAACCTCGTGAGGATGCTTGACTGTCAGCAATCAGCAGTCAGAATGATTTAAGTCATGAAAAGCCTGTTGGATGGCCGGGTGGATGGTTCCAACCCGGGAGGGTTTTTCCTTACCCAGCAAGAATTAGGGGTTTGTAATTTGTATTTTGTTGGTAACTTTCCATATTAATTCAAAGTACCTATGAAAAAGAAAATTTTTATTGGCTTGAGTATTCTGGGTGTTGCGCTCGTTGCCTTCGTTCTGTATGGTGCACTGGTCGTGGCCAAGAAGAGCCCCATCAAAACCACTACGTATAATAATGAAGGACTGGATATCAAAGTGGTGTATTGTCAACCCTATAAAAAGGGGAGACTAATCTTCGGTGAAGAAAAGGATGGCGCCCTGCAGCCCTATGGAAAATACTGGAGGGTGGGTGCCAATGCGGCTACTGAAATCACCTTTAGCAAAAATGTCAACTTTGGAGGCAAGCCGGTGAACTCAGGCACCTATCGGATGTATGCTGTACCGAATGCTACTTCCTGGCAGGTTGTGTTGAACAGTGAATTGGGTGTGTATTTTGCCATCAGGAAGCCTAACTACAAATTGGATGTAGTAAGGGTGGAAGTTCCTGTGGGCTCCTCACCGGTAGAGACGGAACAACTGACAATCAATTTCAGCAACGATTCCAGCACCGTTAATATGGATATTGTCTGGGATAAAACCCTGGTACGCGTTCCAATTACAACACAGTAATAGTTTATCTTGATCTTTTAAACTTCCCCAATGACGAACTCAGCATTCTTCAGGGGTAATGGTCGCTTTATTTTCCTTGGACTGGCTTGCATTAGCCTATTGGGTTCATGCAAAAAAAATCCTTCGCCGGAGACTTTACTAACTTTTGCCAATGTTATTCCAAAACCTGTATCAGCCAAAACAGATGGTGGCGTTTTCTTTTTGACAAAAGAAACTGTCATCGTAGCCGAAGCCGCCGAAGATATAAAGTCCATCGGTAAATACCTGGCACTTAAATTAATTCCCGCTACAGGATTCGATATTTCAATCAGCTCTCCTGATGACGCGCCTAATTCAAATACCATTGTTCTTACCACTACGGGTGGCAAACCTGAATTGGGCGATGAGGGATATAATTTGACTATAACGGAAGAGGGCATCAGGCTGGTTGCCAATAAACCGGCCGGGCTATTCCATGGGGTGCAAACCATTCGACAGTTGATTTCAGATAAAATTGAGAACCCATCAATTCAGGATGGCCCCTGGGAGATAGCCACAGGAATCATCCTTGATTATCCCCGTTTTGCCTGGCGCGCATCCATGCTGGATGTTGCCCGACACTTTTTTGGTGTGGAGGATGTGAAACGCTTCATTGATTTCAACGCTTATTATAAAATGAATACGGTCCACCTGCACCTGAGCGATGATCAGGGCTGGCGCATTGAAATTAAATCGTGGCCAAACCTTGCGATATATGGTGGAAGTACGCAAGTAGGCGGAGGCAAGGGGGGCTACTATACCCAGGAACAATATGCGGCCTTGGTTACGTATGCACAAAGTCAGTACATCACGATCATACCCGAGATCGATTTGCCCGGTCACATTAACTCAGCACTCGCATCCTATGGCGAGTTGAATGGAGGCACCATTGTGCCGGAGGAAGGAAGGGTAAAAATTGTTTCATCTATGCAAGGCGTACTGGATGGGAAAAGCAAACCGACGAATCTCTATAAAGGCATTCAGGTAGGGTGGAGTACACTGCGGCTTGAAAAGCCCGTCACTTTTACTTTTGTAAATGATGTGCTGCGCGAGTTGGCCGCCATGACGCCAGGTCCCTACCTGCACATTGGAGGGGATGAAGCGCATGTGACCAGGAAAGAGGATTATATTGAATTCATAAACCGGTTTAAAAAAATTGTAGAAGCCAACGGAAAAAAAATGATTGGCTGGGAGGAAATCGGACAGGGGGATCTGGATGGGAACGTCGTTGCACAGTTTTGGAGCAAACCCAAATATGCGCTGATGGCTGCTGAAAAAGGCGCGATGATTCTCATGTCCCCATCCAAGAAAGCTTACCTCGATATGAAATATGATTCACTTTCCAGGATTGGATTAAAATGGGCCGCCTACATCGAAGCAGACGATGCCTACAACTGGGACCCTTCCACGGAAGTGGAGGGCATTGATCCGGCACAAGTGATCGGGGTAGAAGCTCCGCTGTGGGGCGAAACGATTGCCACGATGGAGGACATTGAATACTTGCTGTTCCCCCGATTGCCGGGGATTGCCGAGATAGGGTGGACGCCTTTGGCCTTCAGGAGTTGGGATGAATATAAAGTTCGATTGGGGAAGCATGGGAAGAGGATGCAAACCATGGGCATTGGATTTTATAAATCACCGCGGGTGCCATGGGTGTTTTAAGAAATGTTGAATGCTAAATGTTGAGTGTTAAATGATTGCTGTAATGAGGAATACCAACCCAACCGTTTGTATACTGGAAGAAAAGTTTCGTGTTCTTGAGGGAGATCAAGGAAAGTTTTGATTCGCTATTCCTTGGGGATTGAAAATGTGGAGGATTTGATTGGAGATCTGAAGCAGGCGTTTGAGTAGTGCAAGAATTCAGTCAGGAAAACATGATTGTGCGATAAGCGGCCGAATTGGAATGAACCAGAGTCTTCTGGCTCAATATATTAAAGGGATTAAAAAACCGTCATCCTCTCAAACTCAAAGAATTTTAAAAGGAGTACAACAAATAGGTAAGGAGTTGGCCTCTATTCAGTTTTTGTTTTAGCCATTTTACAACTGTCTAATTCTAAGTTTAATGATACCACATTTTACATCGTCATGCAGGTCACGAAGCAACCACACCTGTGTGCCCTCTTCGTGATTTCTTTGTGACCCTGCATTAAGCCTACTTTGCTTTAAAAAAATCTTTCCACACCACCACCTTTCCGGTTTTAGCAGAATATTTGGCGGCCTCTAAAATTTTAACAACAATTTCATTGTTGACAGGTGCCGATAGATCATAAGTATCTACTTTTATTTTACCCCGTATTACATTTGCAAAATACTTGAATGGGTCATTTCGGTCATCCTCCAAGGGTGAGGCTTTTATCGTTTCCTTTTGCTTGCCCTCCATCACCACCATATTTTCCTTGTCAAGGCAAAAAACGTATCCGGTCTTTCCATAGACTTCCATATCCTTCCTTCCATAAGGCCAATTCCAGGATGCCTGAATAATTACTTGCGCTTTGCTGTAAGTTAGCATGATGGTGGCTTCATCATCAACCTTCGGATATAATTCAGGTTTGAATTGTTGTGTTATGCAGGAAACAGTTAGGGGCGTCTCTCCTTTCATCAGCCAGGTACTCAGGTTTGCTCCATAGCAACCAAAATCAGTGAGGGCTCCGCCGCCATTCAGCATAGGGTCGGTCAGCCACTCCAAAAATTCAGGATTGCATCCAATTTCAACGGGGCCTTGATGTCCGGTGTGAAATTCAATTTTTGTGATGTTGCCAATTTTATTGTCGTGGATGATCTGCCACGCGACCTGGTTGCTTCCATACCAGGTGGTTTCATAGTTGGTCAGCAAAAAAATATTATTTTTTCTGGCCAGCGCAATCATCTTTTCAGCATGTTCGAGACTTACCGCCAAGGGCTTTTCCACCATGACATGGATGCCCCTGGGTGCGCAGTATTCCACAGTTTTCAGATGATCATAAATGGAGTTGAATGCAAAGACAGCTTCGGGTATTGTTTTCTCAATCATCTCTTCCATCGAATTATAGACCTGGTCCATGGAGTAGCCATGCTGTTTTGAATAAGCTTCGGCAAGGTTGCGATTGGGCTCTGCAATGCCCACGATTTCTATGTCCCCAGGATTTGTTCTGCTCAATATCCAGTTAACGTGCGCATGAACCATCCCTATGATCCCTACACGCAGCGGTTTTTTAACAACAGCAACACCTTGTGCCAGGAGGGAATGTATAGTCAGCAACAAACAAAAAACGAAGGTTAATATTTTACGCATGGGTATTGAATTAAGCAGGGAATTTAAATAAAGTATGAAGAGTAAACTATTGATAAGGGTTTTATGTACGGCCCTCGGGCATGATTATTATAATACAGGAATGGGATTAATTATACAATAATATTGAATGTCCAACGCCGAATTATGAATGTCTAAGTTTGGAGCGCACTTCAACAATGGATATTCAGCATTCAATATTCAAAATTCATTTGCATTAATTAGTCCAGGTAAATTCCGGCAACCTCATAATTTCCCCATCTTTCATCGCCGACTCATGCGCCAGGATGCCTACGCAGGTGATGTTGGCCGACTGCTGTGAATTGGGATAAGGCGGTCGGTTGTCAACGAGCGATGTTAAAAATTCATGGACCAGGTGGGGGTGAGAGCCGCCATGTCCGGAACCCTGAATAAAAGACAGATGCTGATGTTTTTCTAAATCATAAACTCCTCCGGTTGTAAATGAGGCAATCTCCCTGGGCAATAAGTGCGCATAATCCGGCACCTTTACCCGTGTGGGGACCTCCCCGGTATGAATAACACTTTCTTCGTGTTCGACCTGGGCCCACTCAAATGATTTTTTAGAGCCGTATACGTCAAAGCTTTCACGGTATTGTCTTGCGGTGTTAAACAGGGACCGCGTTACCTCCGCGGACAAATCTGAATTCCTGAATTTAATATGACACGTTTCTATGGCAAAAGGAGAATTGTATTTGCTAATGAGATTCTTATCGATGGTGCCGGATCCGAAACAAGAAACATATTCTGCCTCACTTTTGGTTAGTCCCAGTACCGGCGCTACGCAATGAGTGGCATAATGCATGGGAGGCAACCCTTCCCAATAGCCAGGCCAGCCGGCCATCTCCTGCTGATGGGATGCTCTGAGGAATTGAATTTTTCCCATTTCTCCTTTCTCATACATTTCTTTTACGAACAAGAATTCGCGACTGTAAACAACCGTCTCCATCATCATATAAGTTCGTCCCGAAGACTTGACCGCCTCCACGATTTGTCTGCATTCTTCTACTGTTGTGGCCATGGGGACGGTGCAGGCGACATGCTTGCAGGCCCGGAGAGCAGCGAGCGATTGTTGTGCGTGATTCTGAATGGGCGTATTGATATGTACGGCGTCGATGTTCGGGTCTTTTAGTAATTCTGAAAAATCTGTATAGCGTTTCTCAATACCGAAGGCATTACCGATCTCGTCCAGTTTACTTTTGTTTCGCTGACAGATGGCAACCATGGTGGCGTTTGGATGTCGTTGGTAGATTGGAATGAACTCGGCACCGAAACCCAATCCAACAACGGCGACTTTTATTTTCCTGGTCATAATTTGTGTCAATATTTCTCCTGAACAACCCCAGGTATTACCGAATCAAAGGCGGAGTAACCGGCCAATAGTTCCGGGGAATTATCCAACGGCTTATCAAATTACAATAAATAAGTTTTTTTTCATACCTGTAGGCTGAAGCATACGTGCAACTTATTCTGCTTCCATTTTTTCTTTAATTCGGGTAGTTAACTGAGAATCCTTTCGCCCCAGTGACTTTGGAGTCAATTTTGAAAACTTTGAGATTAATTAGCTCCATTCTCCTCCCAGATTTCAGGGATACCATTGTACGGTTTTCCTGATCATTTTTAAGAATTATCTCACAATCATTACAGCCCTATGTAATGTTTTCATGAAATAGTGATAATTCCGTTTTGATATTATGAAAATATTAATAATCTGGCAGTTGCCTTTGATTATTAAAGAGTTGAACGTCAGGAGTGAAGAGATAAATGAATCTCATTGAACAGGAATCACACTACCAGATGCGCTCCTATCCGTTGTTGGTCTTCCCGTCTCGGGGTGACCAACAACAAGTGGGAGTATGATCGGCGACCCCGGGAAAATATATAACGGTTTATCCGGAACTCTCAATGGTGGCTTTGCCGGAGCGGCAGGTTCGGGTAGCGATGCTGTACCGGCTGCTTACCTGAACATGATCACCTTCAACAACAACATGGACGTTCCCAACCCATTGGAGTTGCCATTGAGCGCCATACCCCTATCCGTTGTTGGTCTTCCCGTCTCGGGGTGACCAACAACAAGTGGGAACCGCAGATTTGTTGTTGGTGCCTGCCTGCCGGTAGGCAGGACCCGATGCAAGTTTCAAATTAGAATTATCACAATGGGATATATTTATTTTAATGAAATGGATGGAAGCATCGGAACACCAACAATGGAAAAGCAAGGTGGCTGCCAACGCCAAGTCCTATGTAAGCTGTGCTGTTGGCAGGTTTTCATAAGGCGTGAGGCTGGAAGTGTCCAATGAATTGATAGATTTTGGATGTTAGGGGTAGTAATAATTCAAAAAAGATATTTATGATAATGAAAAAGTGGTCGCTCTGGGGGTTGGGTATTGGGTTGGGTGCAATCGGTGGATACCTCTACTGGTACTATGTGGGATGTGCAAGTGGGAGTTGCGCCATCACCTCTTCGCCGGTCAACAGTTCGCTCTACGGCGGGCTGATGGGGGGACTATTGGTCAATTCTTTCGTACCCTCTGCCACCAATAAGGGGAAAACTCAGAATTAGACCGATTTTCGGACGCACCTCCAATGCCGGATAAAAGTTTGCGGTGGCTATGACGAAAGTCATCGAAACTCCATGTTCTGCCGGATAGCTTTGATTTTCACAATCGAATTAAATGTGACTTGAGTTACGGAATAACAATCGACAAGCAGGTAATATTGTAAAAACAATAAAAATAAAATTATGAAAAAGAACATGGGCCCTGCTGATCGGATTATCAGACTGATAATCACAGCTGTTATTGTGGTTTTGTATTACACCGGGGTTATCGGAGGGACACTGGGTATCGTGCTCATCGCCTTGTCTGCCGTTTTCGTGTTGACGAGTATGATCAGTTTTTGTCCCTTATACCTCCCTTTTGGGCTGAGTACATTTAAGAAGAATACTGAAGAGCAAACGATAAAAAAATAATTTTGAAGAGATATGTTGGATTCAATTAAAAATATGCTGGGACTTGGTCCCCAGGTAGATTATTCAGAACTGGTAAAACAAGGTGCCATTATCCTGGATGTGCGGAGCAAGGGTGAATACACCGGTGGTCACATCAAGGGATCGGTTAACGTTTCAGTAGATCAATTGCAAAAAAACCTGCATTGGTTTCCGGATAAACAGAAGCCGATCATTACGTGCTGCGCGTCTGGCATGCGCAGTTCCTCGGCCAAGAGTATCTTACAATCCAGCGGATACGCCAATGTGCACAATGGTGGAAGCTGGATCGGACTGCAAAGCAAAATTTGAAATAATATGGAACCTCATATTTATCATGTTGACATCGCCTGGAGTAAAGATCGAAGAGGCATGATGTGCTCACCCGAATTAAGTGGCGGCAGCTTGTTGTCGGA
>JAYWDP010000531.1:0-8371 GCA_043779775.1 Cyclobacteriaceae bacterium | reverse complement strand
AAAGAATGTAGTATAAATAGGCATAGGGTAAAGTGCTGGGGTCGCCGCTATTGGCGCCAACCACTGCCGTCAGTCCATTGTTGAAAACTTGTGTAGTGTAGGATAAGGCTTCAAGCCCTGTAGCCGAATTCACAAAATCATTCCCAAGTAATGAGGACATGGCTCCTACAATTCCACTTCGTGAATAACTTGTCTTGGTTTCAAATTTTACATACGCTTCCAAATCCAGTTTATCGCCCGGTTGAACGGTTAAGCTGATCGCAGCACCCACAGATTTAAGATCCGGGGTTATACCAGTATATCCGTTTTTCCAATAAGTATATGATGTCGCATTGGGGCTTGGCACTGCCGTGGTCGCCGCCGAATGATTCATGTAGGGGGCTGTGGAGGTGGTTGCTGTTAAGTTTTTAAAGTATGCCAATTCTTGAACCCGGGGGTTGGTGTAGGCGGTTTGGCCGTTGTCTTCCATTGTAGCCGTGTAAGTAAGAGGTGTTGGATTGCCGATCACACCGCGCACGTTGCCAAGATGGTCGGATACATACCCCAGCCATCCCATTTGTTTGCATCATAGCCAGGATTATTGCCATACTCAAACTTATAATCAGGAACGATTTTATTTTCGTTTCTTCCAAGCATGGAAACTCGGGTAAGAGTAAGCTTACCTTGACCTGTTGCCACAGAATTGGTGGTATTTGGACACAAATCATAGGTGTGTGTAAACTTGACACGTTTTAGGGCGTTTTGAATTATAAAAGTTCCCTGCCCTTGATATGAACCGGATGATGAAAAGAAATCAGTGGTCATCCACAACTTTGCAATATTGATAAGTCCGGCATCTGGCAAAGATAATTGCTGATAAGTCTCTCTTGTGATCAGGTCAATTTCGCTTAACCGGAGGGAAAGCCCGGCAAATGAAGCACCAACGTTTGTACCCCGATTGTCACTTCTACTTTCTTTTAAAAATAATGCAACGTGGGTACGGGTCTCAATACTATTTAAGTAATACATCTGTCGGTGTCCTGAAGTTGAGGTCAACGAGGAGTTTATAGCATCCGGTACGCTACCCGAAAAGGGTATGCTCCATTGAAAATCATCTGAATACTTTCCGTAGTTGAACTTAACCCAATAGCCCCAGTCATTCACATCAATCATTCCATTTGGCGCATTGCTGGCTCCTCCACGATCTACAAAATCTGGTCCTGTGATTCCAGTCAAAAGCCATGTGCTGGCAAAAGGTTCATTCCTAGTAATTTCTGAATATTTTGTTGTAGGGCTTTGTGGATCTTGAATTTTCGTGTAGTTGCTATATTCATAGCTGGGCAATGCAAAATGATAAGTTATTCCATTAATACCTGTTATGGAGTATCCGCCAATTGAATTTGGCCTTTTGGGACCCCCTGAATTCACTTGCAATTCACAATACTTATTTACTATGCTGCTATAAACATAACCTGTTATTACAACATCCACATACCACGGCCCGCTTGTGCCACCATTGGAAACATTTGACACGGTTGTATTAATCGTAAATGTATTCTTATTGCCGGTGCCTGTAGCAAAATCATAACCTGATTCGTATGCAGTAACTTGAATAGTCACTGCCTGATCTACTGAAAAATATGTTAGTTCTTGCGATTGTATGTTGATCCTTCCATTGGTAAAGTCAGAGCTTGAACTGTAAACATACTTTGGCGGTCCAAAAGTAAAAGTTTGCCTGAACTGACTTCTATCAGTTCCGGAAAAATAATTCATAAAGCCCGACGAGAAATAAGTCTGTGTATTACTAATTATTTCATCATTAGTCAACCACTCGGTGTGATTGGCCATTGGAATTTTATAGTTTGAAATCAAATCTGGCCTAATGCGATTTTGAAAAATAACATCATTCAAACTGTATGATAGTGTTGAGTTAATAGCTGGATCAGCGTTGCCAACACTCTTAGCAAGCCCATAATAAAATGTAGGTGAAATTACTGCGGTGGCCGATCCGACATGATAAAAGTGACTATTAGTATTGGAGCCTTCGTAAATAAATGGGACCTTGTATGGTTGAGCTGGTACAAGCGCCAGTCTGTTATGATATTGGCCCATTTGCCGAGGCATTGAAACACTTCCAACCTCCAGACGATAAGGCTTAATTGAACCTGAAATTCCGGGTGCTTTAACCGAATAATTATCAGTTCCAAGAACTACGGGACTGGTTGCATCTCTGTAAGAAACTCCTGTCGGTATATAATAATTTATATCACTGGCTGTTCCCTGGCTATTTCCAGTTTTATTATATTCTAACGCTGTCTGATTACTAGATCCATTGACGGTGTAAGAAAAGTTAACCGTCGCTAGGCTATGAAAACTAGTTGCCACATGCGGGATTTTTTGCGCCTTGTCAAAATTTAGAACTCCTAACATTTCTTCATATCGCGTTTGGTCCAACCATATCCAATAGTCCTCCCAAATCCCCAAAAAGCCTGATGATGTTCTTTTACTGTATTCCCAATATCCATCCGTTGGAGAGTTGGGGGTCTGATTGCTTGCCGTAAAAGACAAGGCGGCGCCTACCCCGACACTAATTCCTGCTTGGACGACATATTCTCCGACAGTCCCCGCTCCCATAGATGCAATTGAAAATGCCGCCATCATAAACTGGGCTCCATCAATGCTCACGCCACTCGGCCCTACATTTAATCCAGCAACTCCTACCGTAGTACCTTGATTATCATAAGAAACATTTATGATTGAAAGTAAACTCAATGTCCCGTAATGGCCTTGCGCCGTGTTCCATCCGATCTGACCAAGACCAAGCGCACTGGAAGTCCATCCCCTAACTCCAACAAGGTCCTTTCTTGTGATACTTTGAACTTCCCCACTTGCATCATCCGGGTACTGAACAACAGATCGGGTAAATGCTCCGACATTTAATGTCCAACCTAATCCTACCCATGATGCTTCCTGATCAGGACCAATGCCCGCATTGTATGTAAGAGGAACAGAAAACCCACCCTCAGGTCCGGGGACCTCAAGGAGAGGCAGGTTAAAACTAAAATCTCCTGTTGACAGGTTTACCATATCAGTTGCACCTGGCTCTTCATACGATGTGTACTCTGGCTGGTGCGGACCTGTGGTGAGCGCATAGGATATGGTTGATTGGACGGTAGACTCAATCATTAATAGCAGAAAAAAAACTGCCAGAAATTTTGAAGTAAATCGGTTTCTTAAAAAGCGCATAGCGGTTATAGTTTAAGATGGGGTGTTCTGTTTAAATCTCTTTGGCTAAAAGAAAACTTCACCTTGCCGAATCCAAGGTCATGGCCTTCAACCAAAAGTTCGAAGTTTTCTTCGTTCGGTTTCTCAAATACAAGTAGAAATGTGGAAGGACCAGTTCCGAAAGATCTGGCATAGACAAAATCGATGATTGAATAATTCTTGGAGGAAGAAGCAAGAATAATATTGGCAGAGAAAGCCGAAGTCAGGTAGGATATTTTTTCCGCAAACGAACCGGGGTCCATGGCAAAGCTGGTTTCCATATCTTTCCCATTTTTTTCTATTGATAAAATAAAATACAAATAGGGAGCATATGAATTCCTGAGAGAGTCAATCTCTTTTGCAGTTGCTTTATCCATTTGTTGTTTCACAATCAAGTCCGTAGGCCGATAGGTTGCTGTAATCTTGAAGTCATCATAGGTCACTATCTGGGTCAGATTGTTCCCTTCATCCTTCACAAAAGCCATCATACCCGCTTCATCCACAGGCTTGGGTTTGCCGCATGCAAAGCATGATAAGGTCAGTAATAGTGATAATACTGCCCTCATTTATGAGTAGTTTGATATTCGGCATTCATTTTTTCCAGTACTAATTCTGTGATATCATTCTCCTTTTTGGCAAATACAATATTCCCCATACTTGTCGCAGCCATGATGAACTCAAACCCGTTCTTCTCTCCATATTGCTTGAGGAAATCATTGATTTCATTAAAAATTTTGCCCGTTATTTCCTTGTCTTCCCTGGCCGCATTGTCTGATGTCGCCTGCTTATAATTTTCAAGTTGTTGTTGTTTGTTACCCAGCAATTCCTCAGATAGTTTCCTCTCTTTCGGAGTCATCCCATTTTTTTCCTTTTCGTACTTGGTCGCCTCTTTGTTAAATTCAGCTGTCAGAGTATCGATGTTAGCCTTCCAAACGGCCAACTTCTTTTCATAGCCTTCCTTGGCAATTTTGGCGCCCTTATAATTTGAAATTAATTTGAGAGAATCGACGTAAACAATTTCCTTTTTTCTGTTAAAGAGGAATAGAGCAAGAATCAAAGCGGCAAGTGACAATATCAGGGATCCCCAATGCAATAAGTTTTTCATTAAATGGAAGATTGTGATTGATTAAATGTTCTGGTACAATGAAAGAGCTAAAACTAGTTATCAAGTCAATAAATAAAACTTCAATCTTCAATAAAATATTACATGCTTTGATATCCCTGATTTCAGGGATACAAGAGCTTTTTTTAAGCAATATCTTGTAAAGAAAATGACACATTAATTAAGAAAACATTACACCGGTTAAAAAAATAACATCTTATTCACTATAAATTCATAACTCATTTGCAATACGGTTAACCAGATGACTTGATCAAAAATGAATTATTGCAACTGATTAATCAGTAGGGGAAGTGAAATGATCAGGAAAACCGTACAATTTTTCTAACATGGGCGGTCATTGGAGGAGAGGAATAGACTGGTACAGGCCGAATATTATCCCAAATCATGCTGACTCTTACTTGAATAGGTGGGGGGTAATTGGTTAGGGGATGGTAAGAGGTAAAAAGTAAAAGGTTAGAAGTTGGAGGTTTGAAGGTTACCGAGACTTTAGTACTCTCTTCAGCCGGTCAAAAATTGGATTCTTATTCAGTATCAGAAAAACAAGGAATGGAAGAAACCCAATTTTATACCTGGACAAGGTGCCGAAGTTGGGTGTTGACAGTGCCAGAAATATGGCGAGCAGGATTGTATACACCATAACCGACAAAGACAACAGCCGATGCGGTGCCTTGAAAAGCCTATGCATGGAAGTCAGGGCGATCAAGACAAGGATCAAGACAATAAAATTTTCAAATGCAGCTGCCAACGAAAGGAAGTCATGTGCTTCCCATACAAAGGGTCTAAACATTCCAGCTATAAGTGCCTGAGGGGCGTTGAACAAAATACTTTGAAATGTGGGCTGCAAGTCCTGGTAATGCACTGCATTGTTCACCTTGGTCAACATCATAAACTCCTGATTATTCTGCCATATGACTTCGAAAAACCGGTTTGGATAAAAATTAGGATGAACACTCGTGGCAGCAAATAATAAAATGACAAAGAGCCCAGGCCAAATGATCAAATCAAAACGTCCCAGTGCAGGACGCAACCGGACTGCTTTCACAACCAACCCCGTTGTCAAGGCCACCGGCAGAAGCAACCCCACCCAATAATATTTCAGATTCCATCCAATGCCGAGACAAATCAAACCCATGATCCACTCCCAAAAATGTATTTTTTTCCTATTGTAAAATGAAAGGAACATCCCAGCCAGAAAAAAAATTGATCCTAAACCCAGACTTTCTTTGATAATACCGGCGGACCAAAAAACTACGGAGGGGAAAAACAGAAAAGCAACTGATGCAGACCCCGTTGAAGAGGGGAAAAAGTAAAGTATTTTTCGAAACAGGTACCACACACCAAGAAAAGAAATAAATGAAATGATTCCCGACATCATCCAGTAGTTTCCGGCTGAAAGAATGGCGAGAACACTGCATATTTTTACAAAAAAGAGGGAACGTGGTTTGCTATTGACAAGGCCCGTGATGGGTCTGCTTTCGGTTTGATCCTCCATCATGAAGCGCAAGACCATGCCGGGGTCTTTGGTCATCGTCGCGGCAATTGTTTTTCCATCCTGCCAATAGGTGATGGTGTCGCCTTCCTGATAGTGATTGAAATAAATGTACCCGACTATCAGACCTGCGGTCAGTTTGATCAAAAGGGCAGGCCAAAAAAATACCCTGACTTCAAGGGGTTGCTTGCGAAACAGCTTATAGGATATCCATGAAAGGATAAAAAGATCGAATAATAGTATCAATACGGTAAACATGTTATAAGGGTCGTACCAGCGACGCACCAATATTACAATTCAGGCAATTCCTGAGGTTACAAAAATTGTTATACAATTCAATCACGCCTTGTGAGTCAAACGAATTGCGCGGGGTGATACCCGTATTTTGCCACATCCTGGTGATCTTATTGCCTTCGCTTGGGATTTGTTGCAACACTTGCAGGGAGCGATCTACCAGAGATTGATCATCATTGAGTTTTCCATAGGCTATCCAGACCGGCACGATGGTATTGATAATGATGTTGTGGATACTGGCGAGGCCCAGTTCATGAACCTCTTTTTTTGATTTTTTAGAAAATTGATAATGATTGAGCCAATAGGGAGAGGGGTTAACGGTAAATAGCTTCACCAGTGATCTACCATCTTCACAATTCAAGATATGAGAAAAGAGATTCTGACGTTCATGAAGAATGGCTCCCAACTGTGCCAACCGCAACGAGGGGAAATTAGCGGGCCGAAGGCGAAGAAATCGCCAATTTGCTTTCGACATTTTGCTTTTATGAAGGTCATATTTCTGAGCGAGCAACCTATGTTCGCGTTGCAACTTCACATAATATTCATCTCCCCGGCTTGCGTCTAAAAATCCAGCCTGGCCGAACAACAATGCTTCAATGCTTTCCCGCTTATCGGCCTGCTTAAGAATTGTTTTTAATGGAAGGGACTTTGTCAATTGGGAAAATGGTTCTGCATTGACTTTAAATCCGAAATTGCGGCCCATAATTTGAAATAAAGTTTGTTCCCAGTTATTTCCACTTTGTAGGTATAACCCATGAACGTCCTTTGCTTTTCTTTCCAATCGTTGCATCAGTGCTTTCTCCACCATGGAGAGTTTGATCAGGTCGTTTACATTTTGCAAGGACCGCTGGCAAGGAATCGACAATGAACTGTTGATAAGCTGACGGTACTTTTTTAGCAAAGTTTCATCCACCCTTCCCTTTAGCTCCAATGTGGGCATGGCCGTTTTATCATTACGCTGAATGGTCTTATCCTCCTGCCATACCACATGCAAAATTACATTTTCATAAGCCTTGTCGATCTCATGATGATGATCCAGCCAGCCTGAAGAATAGGTATGCATCTCAACGCTTCCCACCCAATCCATGGGACCTATCTTTACCCTTCCGTTGGAAAAATCAGGACCCGCATCAGTATTTAAAATTCCGGGATGAAAAACTTCTACCATCTCTCCGTCCGTTGTCTTCAGTTCTCTTTTGTCAAAGTACTGCATCTGCCAGAGATAGTGAAGGAAGGATTCTTGCATGGCGAAATGGAGGCTGGAAGATAGAGGTTGGAAGTTAGAGGTTAGCGGTTGGAGGTTAGAGGGTTGGAAGAGAGAAATTTTTTCATTTCGGCAGTCACTTTTCCTGCTTCCTGTGCGGCGATTTTGGCAAAATCGTTTCCATTGGATGCATAAATAATAGCCCTTGAAGAATTAACGAGCAATCCGCACTCCCTATTCATACCTGCCCTAGAGACCTCTCGTAAGTCGCCACCCTGGGCGCCGATGCCCGGGATCAATAAAAAATGATCGGGTGCCAGTTTTCTTATCCCGGCAATTTTATCTGCCTGGGTAGCTCCCACTACATACATCAGATTATCGGGTGTACCCCATTGTTGGGACGTTAGGATCACTTCTTCGTATAATTTTCTCCCACTCTGTTTTGATTCCAGGAGTTGAAAATCGGCGCTTCCAGGATTGGAAGTGTGTGCCAATAAAATCACCCACTTATTTTTTATCTCTAAAAAAGGTTTTACGGAATCTTCCCCCATGTAAGGCGCTACCGTGATAGAATCAAAATTCAACAATTCGAAAAATGCTTTTGCGTACAGGGATGAGGTATTGCCGATATCCCCGCGTTTGGCGTCAGCGATAGTGAAGATGTTTTTAGGGATATAATCAACCGTTTTTTTCAAACTTTCCCAGCCCCTGGCTCCCAGTGCTTCATAGAAAGCCAGGTTGGGTTTATAGGCCACACAATATTCGTGGGTCGCATCGATGATTTGTTTATTGAAGGCAAAAACCGGATCCCTTTCCTGAAGGAGGTGTTTTGGAATTTTTGCCAGATCGGTGTCCAGGCCAATGCACAGGTAGGAGTTCTTCTTCCTGATCTCTTCAAACAATTGTTTGCGATTCATAGGTTTAAAGATAAGGGTAAATCATGGTTGGTGTTCCTCCAACGGTTGCCGGAAAACCTAATAAAAAAAGGTTGTCCAATAAGGAAAGGTTAAAAATTTAA
>JAYWDP010000530.1:0-2904 GCA_043779775.1 Cyclobacteriaceae bacterium | reverse complement strand
AAAACACTGATCGTTTCAGCCAGGTCTTGTGAATTGTGCATGGCCATGGCTTTGCCCCGCACTTTTTCAAGGGCTGCTTCGATGGTAGCTTCACGTGTCTGTGCTTCTGCATTCTTAAGATCCTGATATCTTCGGAAAGTAAGGGAAAATACCGAAGTGAATCTTTTTAATACTGCTTTTGTCTCTTCGGAAAAAGGATTTACCGCAAAGGTGTAAAGGCCACCTTCTGCAAACAAAAAAATGCTGCTGATCTGGTCCGGGATGTCTTCACCCTGGGCGGGGAGCGGAAAATTCGGCGAAGCGGAAATGGCCTGGTAATAATCAACCTTGTCCTGGCCATTGAGAGAGTACTCAAAAATTTCTTCTTTTTGCTTCCAGGCCTGGAACAACCCTCTCAGCAATGGATGAATGGTCATGTCCAGCATACCAATGATTTTTACAGGTTGACCATCTTTGGCGGTAGTGGCTGACCAGGCTTCCATGGTCTGGCGTTCATCAATGATGAGGATGCCGCACCGGATCGTTTCAATTTCCAGTCTGTGCAACTCATCGAATAAGACCGCAGTGGCATTAACCACATCTTCACTGGTATGCATGGCCATGGCGCCGGCACGTACCCGTTCCAGGGAAGCTTCAATTTGCGCTTCCCTTGCCTGCGCTTCGGCCAGGGCGATATCTGAATAGCGCTGGTAGGAAAGGTTAAAAACATTTCTGAATCGTTTCAGTATTTTCAGTTCTTCACCGTTGATGGGTTTAAAGGTGGAGATTCCCAACGCACCAGAACCTATTGAATAAAGGTAATAATGCAATTCATCAGCAGCTTCCAATTTCACATCACGCCCTTGTCCAAGCGTGTTTCTTAAATAAGATCTCCAGTCTTCCAGTTCCTTTCCTGAAATCACATTTTCCACAAATGCATCCCCAGCGCTCTTTATTGAATCATAGAGGTTTCTGGTATTGGGATGACTATCGTATAAGACTTCCACAACTTCTTTCCCGTAATAGTCGGAAAAGTTATAATTGATGAATTTTTCCTTTTCGTCGTATCGTATATAAATCTGAGCGTCCCGCAAATCAACAAAGCCAAGTGCTTGCAATTGTGTGAAAACCGACTCGCATACTTTTAGTAATTCTTCCGACTTCATCATGCTCATGGCAACGGCCCTCACTCTTTCCAAAGCCGTTTCAACGAAGGCTTCTTTGGCTTGTGCTTCTGCATTTTTCAGATCCAGAAAACGCGTGTAGGTCAGGTCAAAGACGCCGGCAAATCTTTCCAATAGAAGGATGCTCTCTGCAGGCCTCTGGTCGTTGGCAGAAAAAGTCAGAAACCCCTTTGAAAAAAAAGCAACGTTGATCACCCTGCGAACAGCCCCCGCATCGTCAACGACGGGAACTTCATTGGAGGCGCTTAACGTTTTCCTGTATTGGTTATAGTCCTGCAATTCTTTTCCCGTAAGATCGATGGTCAGTGATTTTTTTTGCTGCTTCCACCCAACATATATTCTATTCATGACGGTGGGCTCATCCACCGAGGCCATGACGATGCGATCCATTTGTTTGCCGCCGATCGTCAGCCAGAACTCAATTAATCCCTCTTCTTCCTGCATGATACCGATGGTGATCTGGTCAGGAGCCTCGCCCAATTCCGAAAACTGCTGAAACAGCACATAAGCCGTTTCCGACAGCTCCTCGCTTTTCTGCATGGCCATTGTTCGGGCGCGCACCCGTTCGAGTGCCAGTTCTATTCTCGACTCCCGGGCCTGCGCTTCCGCTTTTTGCAGGTCAAGAAAGCGTGTATAGGTGCCGTCAAATTCTTTTGAAAACCGGTACAGGATGTCCAGGTTTTCTTCAGTCAATTCCTCAAGGCCGTCGGCCTGTAATCCTCCGAAATTGTGAAATGAATATGAGTTAATGATCCTTTCCGGGGCCCGGATTCCCGCCTTGACCACCTCCGGGAGATTGGCTGCTATCGTTTTTGTGAAAAGGTAGTCATCTAACTCCTTTTTCTCCTCCCCTTTCAATTCATACACCCACTTTGCTCTTCTTTCTTTCCAGGTATTAAAAAGTCTTTTATGAAAAGGATGTTCAATAGCCATCCGGAAAAAACCGGGGGTTTTATCAATTTCTGAATTGGCCATCCAGGCCTGGTAAGTGAAAGATTCTTCATCAAATAGCCAAAGTATGGTGCGGGTCAGTGAGAAATCAAGTTTTGTCAATTCGCTGAAAACGACTGAAATCACCTGAGCCAATTCGTCTGATTTCTTCATGGCCATGGCTCTGGCCCGCAGTCTTTCCAATCCTAATTCTATTTGAGCTTGTCGAGTCTGTGCTTCTGCTTTTTGCAGATCAAGGAAACGCACATAAGCCTGCTCAAAGACACCGGCAAAACGCTTCAGTATTCCATTTTCATCATTCGAAAAGGATTCCTTAGTGTCCCTGACTAACTGAACAGCAGTATGTCTGGTAAAAACAATAGAAGTAGTAAGGAATTCCGACTTTAAGCGGTGTTTCTTTATTTTTTCGGGCAGCATCTTTCCCAAATCAGTCTGCTCCAGAAGAAACCGGGTGTATTCCCTTTTTGTTTTACCGGAATAGGTGCAGGTAAAAAGGCCATCCCCCTTTTTATGCATGGCGTTATAATCGCGCTGCACTTTTGTGAGGTCATTGTGAGGAATAAGAAGCGGTTTGGAATACCCGCCAATCCATACATGGTAATCTTTTGAGCCTTCAATGTAACTGGTTAGCGTTGCCGATTCCATTTTCACCTCCAGGTCTTTCAGGCATTCATCAACCGTGTTCACCACCCCCTGCAGATCCCCGCTCTTCTGCATGGCCATGGTTCTGGCGCGGACACTTTCCAGTGCCGCCTCAATTTCCAGGTCCCGATTTTTTTGTTCCAGTTGA
>JAYWDP010000529.1:0-8383 GCA_043779775.1 Cyclobacteriaceae bacterium | reverse complement strand
GGCAGAAACCCATGAAGAACTCACGTCCTCAGCAAATGCCTTGCAGGCAGAAGTGCTCCGCATTAAATCTGTGATGGCACACCTGAGCAAATTTACAGCGTCTGGTGAAGTAAATCGCTATTTATCGGATGCTGCAATTTTTATGGAGATGCTTAGTTATCAAATTATTGCCTGGCAATGGCTGAAGATGGCTATTTCCGCCAGTACCAAACTCAAGTCTTTAAAGTTTGACTTACAAACAAAGGAGTTTTACGAAGGTAAAGTGCATACAATGAAATTTTTCTTCCGCTATGAGTTGCCCCATGCCGAAGCGTGCGCAAAAACACTGCTGGATTCTGAGTTTCTGACGGACTGTGATACGCAAATACTTTAACCTGCATCCCAAATCATTATCCCTTGTTCTTAAATTACAACTAGCCGCACCCGGCCTTACTAAAGAAGATTTCAACATTGAGTTGAAAGACAACCTGCTGACGGTAAGCGGCGAGCGTAAATTCACGAATGAAAAGAAAGAGAAAAATTATCATTCCATCGAAAGGCAATATGGTTCGTTCAGTCGCTCGTTTTCCTTACCGGAAAATGTTGACGGCGAAAAAATTAATGCGAAATACAACCATGGCATCCTTGAGCTGACCTTTCCTAAGGATTAGAAAAAACTTTGAAGACCTCTATCAAGGTTGGCTAAAAAGTTTGGGTGTGTGGGTTAGGTAAAGGGCGTTCCGGAAACGGGCTCCCTTTTTATTTGGTGATTTGGTGATTTGGCCGGAAGCAAAGGCATAATGCAGGAATTACCTTAACTTTCCATCAGAATTAATATGCGGCGGTTTCTAATCATTTTGGTTGTCATCGTATCGGCCTTCATCGGTGCCGTAACCGGCGTAGTCATGACGCTGCGATATGTGGAAGGTATACCGGATTATGCTTCCATCGAGAAGCGACAAAATCTGACATTTGCGAGCATGGGAATGGACTCTTCCCGAAGAAGCTCCATCAGTCCCAACTTTGAATATGCTGCAAAACTTGTCACGCCTACCGTGGTAGGCATTCATACGATCTATGGCCCCGGCGATTTCAGTTCAAATCAATTGGACCTTTTCTTTCATCAGCAGACGCGCCCCTCCGGTTCGGGAGTTATTATCTCTGACGACGGATACGTGGTAACCAATCACCATGTAATTGAAGATGCTACGGGTATTGAAGTTGTAATGAGTGACAACCAGCGGTTTCATGCAAAAATTATTGGCAAGGACCCCAGTACTGATCTTGCCTTGCTCAAAATAAAAGCCAGGAACTTACCTTTTATTGCTTATGGCAATTCAGACCTGACTTCCCCGGGTGAATGGGTCCTCGCTGTAGGCAATCCCTTCGACCTCACCTCCACCGTGACGGCCGGCATTATAAGTGCCAAAGCCCGCAACATCGGCATCCTTCGCGATAGAAATAACTTGCAGGTAGAGTCATTTATTCAGACCGACGCTGCCGTCAATCCGGGCAATAGTGGTGGGGCCCTTGTTAATTTAAAAGGAGATCTCATCGGAATTAATTCCGCCATCGCTACGACAACGGGACAATATTCCGGCTACTCATTTGCCATCCCCGTCAATCTGGTAAAGAAAATCATGGATGACTTGCTGGAGTTTGGCCAGGTGCAGCGCGGTTTGTTGGGCGTACAAATACGGGATGTAACTGCGGTCGTAGCCGAAGCGGAAAGCCTGGACGTCCTGAAGGGTATTTTCGTAAACCGTGTCAACGAAGGAAGTGCTGCGGAACAGTCAGGCATCGAAGCAGGGGATGTCATTACTGCCATTGATGGCCATCCCGTTGCCAGCGTTTCTGAACTTCAGGAGATGGTAGCACGACACAGGCCTGGCCAGGCCATCCAGGTGACCTTCCGGAGAAAAGGAACTGAAAAAACCGTGAAGACTACCTTGAAAAACTTTGAAGGACGTGAGTCCATATCCCGGACAGAAGTAAGCTATTCGATTGAAGGAGCTACCCTGGAAGACCTCTCCTACAATGAACTCAGGAAGCGAAGCCTGGATGGCGGCGCGCTTGTGAGAATTTTGGTTAATGGCAAATGGAAAACTTCAGGGATGAAAGATGATTTCATCATCACCCACATCGATAAAGTTACGGTAGACAATGTAGAAGATCTCAACCGCATCCTGAGTTACAAGACCGGGGGCATCCTGGTGGAGGGGGTCTATAGAAACGGAGAGAAGGGTGTCTATGGCGTAACCTGGTAGTCAAATCATTTCAATTTCCTCATTAACTTTGCCGCTCACATTTTCATCATGGAAAAAGTCAACATCAAAAAAATACTTTTGGACCTCGGAGTGAAAGCCGTAAACCCGGGCGTCTCTACCGGCAAAAACTGGATCAAATCGTCTGGTGCCGTCTTATCATCTTTTTCACCTTCCGATGGCAAATTGATAGGCACGGTCCAGGGTGCCGATGAAAAAGCATTTTTAAATGTCGTGGAGGTTTCCAAAAAAGCATTTGACCAGTGGAAGAAGGTGCCAGCACCAAAACGTGGCGACGTAGTAAGGCAGATCGGCGAAGCCCTTCGCAAATCGAAGCAATCCCTGGGCATGCTGGTATCTTACGAAATGGGTAAATCCTATCAGGAAGGTCTGGGAGAAGTTCAGGAGATGATAGACATCTGTGATTTTGCGGTAGGTCTGTCGCGCCAACTACACGGCTTAACCATGCACTCCGAGCGCCCCAGACACCGGATGTATGAACAATATCATCCGCTGGGCATCGTAGGAATCATATCTGCATTTAATTTTCCTGTTGCCGTTTGGTCGTGGAATACCATGCTTGCCTGGGTGTGTGGCAATACTTGCATTTGGAAGCCTTCTGAAAAGACACCCTTATGCAGCATCGCTTGCCAGCACATTGTAGCAGAGGTTTTTGCAAAAAATGATGTGCCTGAAGGTGTATCCTGCATTGTTAACGGAGATTACCAGGTAGGTCAATGGCTTGCCTCCAACGAAAATATTCCGTTGGTGTCGGCAACAGGTTCGGTAAGAATGGGCAAGGCCGTTGCAAAAGCCGTAAGTGAAAGGCTGGGCAGGCCTTTACTTGAACTCGGAGGTAACAACGCGATCATTATTACGGAGCATGCTGATCTGAACATCGCCATCCGTGCCGCTGTATTTGGAGCGGTGGGCACCGCCGGCCAGCGTTGTACTACCACGCGCAGGCTCATTATTCATGAAAAAATTTACGATACCATAAAAGACCGTCTGAAGAAGGCTTACGGGCAATTAAAAATTGGCGATCCGCTGGATCCTAAAATTCATGTCGGGCCCTTGATTGATACGCTGGCCGTGAAGATCTACCAGTCAGCACTTAAAAAAATTGGAGCGGAAGGTGGAAAGTTTCTTGTGGAGGGAGGCGTTTTGTCAGGCAAAGCGTTTGCATCCGGATGTTATGTGAGACCGGCCATTGCCGAAGTAAAAAACCATTATACCATTGTTCAGACAGAGACCTTTGCGCCAATCTTATATCTAATTAAATATAAAACCCTCGCCGAAGCCATCGAACTGCAAAATGGTGTCAAGCAGGGACTCTCTTCTGCTGTGATCACCACTAATTTAAGTGAAGTGGAACACTTCTTGTCCGGCGATGGCAGTGATTGTGGGATTGCCAATGTTAACATAGGCACTTCGGGAGCTGAAATCGGAGGTGCATTCGGTGGGGAAAAGGAAACGGGAGGTGGCCGAGAATCCGGGTCTGACGCCTGGAAGGTGTATATGCGCAGGCAGACCAATACAATCAATTATGGCGACAATCTTCCGCTCGCCCAGGGTATCAAATTCGATCTCTAAACCATCTTTTCATCGATTCGCTCTATATTATCATTTCCCGCCAACCGCTGGATTATTTTTGTATTTAATTTGGAATAACGTATTTTTATTTTGACCCTCACTGTTATGCACGTAAAAAAGTACCATTCCGTTATGCTCATTGATGATAATGAGATCGATAACCTCATCAATCAGAAAATGATCGAAGCGGCCTCTATTACTGAACACATCTATGTTCATACTGGCGCGAAGAGCGCAATCGAATTTCTGAAAAACATGGAGAAACTGGATGTCGCTGATAAGGTATTGCCCGATGTAATCTTCCTGGATATCGACATGCCATTGATGGATGGTTTCCAGTTTTTAGATGAGTTTGAAAAACTTACCTCCTTTACAAAGCAAAAGTGCAAGATTGTCATGTTGACATCATCTATTAATCCGCAGGATTTTAACCGTTCAAAAAAGTATGTGAACGTAAAGCTTTATCTGAACAAGCCATTGACGCACGATAGCATTCTCGGATTGAATATTTAGTCTTCCTCATCTTCTCCTTCACCACCCTGGATTTCAAGTGCAATCAAGCGTTCCACAAATTTCTCGTCCATTCGAATAAAGGATGTGGGAGTGAAGTAATTCACGGTCGTCAATTTGAATTTCGGGATGAGCGCTGATATCTTCTTTTGCTTTTCCTTCTTGGCTTCACTCACCGCGATCTTGAGAATTCTTAAAAATGTCAACACATTCTCACAGGCATCCTTGCCGATGATCCGGATGTTCCGCTGGACACTGTTGGACAATTGATTAAAAAGATCGATGTCTTTGAGAAGGCAATACTGAAGGCAAAGCAATGCTTTAATCTCCATCTGAGCCTGCGGGTATTTCTTCAGACTTACGTCATTAATCAATGAATTCAGGAGCTTTGCAGTTTCTTCATAACGGCCAGTATAATAACTACACAGGGCACGGTAGACCGTATAAATAACATGTTGCGGTACGTTGTTTGGGTCCGGTTCATAGTCAACAAAAAGCTCTTCCTGCTCAGCATAAAGATCTGCTTCATTTCCAAACCGAAGGGCCCTTTCAAATTTTGAAATAAGAAACTGAACTGCAAAGGTGTAGTAAGGATAATTGATCAGCAAATTCGAAGCTGCATCATTCACCTCTTCAAAGTACCGCTCCGCCTGCTTGTACACCTTATAGTGATTGTAATATTCCAGTTTCAAAAATTCAAAGAGCAAGTTGAGGTGATAGTAGACGGGGTCGAGGGTATAGGCTTCGAATATTTCCTGAACTCTTTTGAAAATATCCTCAATGGATTCCTCATCCTGTTGCAGATTTTCTTCCTTGTCCACAAAGAGTCTGTGAAAAACTACAATGCAGCATTTATAAACATACAGCCGGTGTGATTCATAGAGGTTGGCAATGTTGTGAATCTCTTTGGTCAGTAACTCAAGACTTAGCTTTTCTGTTTCATCGCCGGTCAGGAAATAATTGCCGTACTTTTTGAAATAATCAGCGAGTACATCTTCCGCCTTATCCACCGCCAGCATGTAGGCCACATGACGGTTATACAACTGAGAGAACTGGAAGAAGTCGGGGGAGTTGATATGAAGTTTCTTCAACAACTTATAGATCGTGGGG
This sequence comes from Cyclobacteriaceae bacterium, assembly GCA_043779775.1. Taxonomy (GTDB): domain Bacteria; phylum Bacteroidota; class Bacteroidia; order Cytophagales; family Cyclobacteriaceae; genus ELB16-189. The sequence continues at coordinate 2,927 of JAYWDP010000529.1, read as the reverse complement.
AGCTCTCCTACCAAGTCCGCTTCAATTAATTCCTTTTCCAGCTTGCGCAACGTGGCGATGGCAATGGTTTTCTTCTTGGTAAAAAAGACTTCATTGATATTGGCCACTTTCCGCAAAAGATCAGTCCGGGGACTTTCCATCTGCTGTACCAGGCGCTCGTCAATCTTCTCGCTCAGCCGTGACCGCATGGTATAGTAGGCATTGGCGTTAACACCCAATTCCACCATCACCTTCGTCTCCGAGAGCTGCCGTTCGCGCATCGCTTTCATCAAATAAGCTGACTTTTCGGCATTCCCATTGATCAATGAGTCATAGATAGCAGTGTAATCTTTCTCAGACAGCTGCTTTATTATATTCTTAAGTTTTGCCATGCATTAGGGCCAATTAAGGGCTGAAAAAATACAAAAATTAAAACTGTAAACCACTTCCTTGTAATGTTTGACCTGATATTGCACCAAAATTTCAGTTCCTCCCGTTTGGAAAGGAATTTGGGTATAAAGGATATCGTAGTCATGGTTGACATCACCACGATAAAACCCACTGAATTATTCAATTTTGGAATTTTCCCGATGGAAAGAAAAAAATGAGCCACGGATTAACACGGATAAATACATTCATCCGTGCCATCCGTGGCAAAAAAAAATTACCTATTAGTGTATTTTAATGCCAGATCAACAAACTTATCTCCACCGCTTGTTAAATCCCCCCCTTTTCTTATCCCCGAACTTCTTGTCCCCGAACTTCTTATCCCCCCCACCATACACTTTTCTTTTCGGACGGGGGCCTTCATCCCTACGGGAAGGAGAAGATCCGGATGACGATGAACGCGGCGACTCGGAAGATTTCGTATCCGTTATCTCTACCCTCACCTGACGGCCCTGATATTCTGCTCCCTGAAATCCTTTCACCACCTTATCGGCCATCTCTTTTTCAACTTCAAAGAATGAATAAGCCCCCTTCAGGTCAATCTTGCCTATGTCTTTTTGTCCCAGGCCGGTGAGCTCATCAATCAGTTCAAGCATTTTGGCTTTATCGAGGTTGTCCATCTTGCCGAGGTTGATAAAGAAACGCGTTCCCGAAACGTAACGTTCAGATGATTCACCCTCACTGCGACGTTGCTCTCCCCCATTCAAATCCGGAGCATTGCGGTAATAATCCAGAAAGCGGTTAAACTCAATGGAGGCAAAGCGCTTAATTATTTCCTGTTTCGTGAGATCGTTCAATTCCTCATACACGGCCGGAAGGAATTCGGCCATCTCCGCTTCATTTACTTTTACTTCCTTCACTTTGTGCATCAGTCCCAACAATTGTTTCTGACAAACTTCAGCGCCGGTGGGTACCAGCATTCTTTTAACAGGAGCTTTGATATTCCGTTCAATTTGTTTTACGCGACTCATTTCTCCGCGGCTCACCAGGGCGATTGAAATCCCCTTTTTCCCGGCGCGCGCGGTCCGTCCGCTGCGGTGGGTATAAAACTCCATCTCATCGGGCATGTTCATGTGGATGACGTGGGTGATATCTTCCACATCAATTCCTCGTGCCGCAACATCCGTTGCCACCAGGATCTGGAGGTTACGTTGCCTGAATTTCATCATGACGCGGTCGCGCTGCTGCTGGGTGAGGTCACCATGGAGTGAGTCGGCACTGTAGCCGTCTTTAATCAGCATTTCGGCCACGCGCTGGGTATCGATGCGGGTGCGGCAAAAAATCAAACCAAATATATCCGGCGTGAAATCGAGAATTCTTTTAAGGGCCAAGTATTTGTCCCTTTCCTGAACCGTCACATACCGGTGCTCTATATTTATATTGCCCATGGCTTGCTCCCCGACAGTCAACTCGAAGGGGTCGGTCATGTAATTTTTCATGATGGCGCGAACTTCCCTGGGCATGGTGGCCGAGAAGAGCCAGGTATTCTTTTGTTCCGGTGTAAACGAAAGGATCTTATCAATATCTTCCTTAAAGCCCATGTTGAGCATTTCATCTGCCTCATCCAGCACGACGTATTTCACCGTGATGAGGTTGATTGCTTTGCGTTCGATCATGTCGATGAGGCGGCCGGGTGTTGCCACGATGATCTGTGCTCCCCGCTTCACTTTTCTGATCTGTTCGCTGATGGCGGCGCCTCCGTAAACAGCGACGATATTAAATGGCTTGAATTTCTCGGTGAATGTTTCCAAGTCACTGGTGATCTGCATGACCAGTTCGCGGGTGGGCGCCAGCACGAGGGCCTGGGTGTTTTTGCTGTTGTGGTCCATCAGCTCCAGCAGCGGGAGTCCGAAGGCGGCGGTCTTACCCGTGCCGGTTTGTGCCAGTCCGACAAAGTCGCGGTCTCCTTTTAAAAGTACGGGAATTGCCTTTTCCTGAATGGGGGTGGGTGTTTCAAAGCCGAGCAATTCTACCGACTCGACCAATCCCGGGGACAGGCCCAGGGTCTCAAAAGATTTCATTATGAATTTTTAAAATAAGGGGCAAAGGTACGGTTAATTGTTTAGACGGCAGCTGTTGGAGTGATCACCGCATCAATCCTCGCCTTTAGGCCATCTCCACCAAATAAAGTAACGACAAGAAGTCAACGGGCAGAAGAAACAGAATGCCCTCATCATTTTACTAGTCTTCTTCCTACCCATACTGCAGAATTATTAATTAGCCATTCGAGTAGAGAAAAGGGACAAGCGGTAAAAAGCTCTACGCAACAAAATTCGTTTTACATTTTCATTCTTTATCTCCCTTGTAGCGTTTATCATAATTCCCTTTATTCATTCCTCAAATATTTCCTTTTGCAACAAGGTTCATTCGATACAGCACTCTTCTTCAGGACGCATGCTTTAGCACCCTTCCGCCTGCCGGCACAGACCGATACAGGCCATTTGGGAACTGAGAATATCAGTTGGGCAGAAGCTGCTTTCCAAACCCTGATAAAAAAACCG
>JAYWDP010000528.1:0-2910 GCA_043779775.1 Cyclobacteriaceae bacterium | reverse complement strand
CGGAAGCCGACCCTTTCTGCAGCGACGTAATGCCGTTGGAAAAATTCTTTGCTGGCTGGATGATCATGGAGAAAATTGCCAGAAAGCCCAGGAAGGCTTCGGGCTCCAGCGATGAGTTCTCACTCAGCACTAGATTTCCGCCAAAAAATATTATTCCTGCGATAATCATCACACCCAGTATTTCCGACACCGGTGAAGCCAATTCATTTTTATAGGACAGTGACTTGTTTACTTTTCGATAATAGGCACTCTCATCTTCAATTTTTTTGATCACGAAGTTCCTTGCATTAAATGCTTTGACCACCCGCATTCCTGAAAATGTTTCGTCCAGAATATTCACGATGCGCCCCAACGACTCCTGGCTTAGTGTGGCCTGCTTCTTCAGCCGTTTGATGATTTCTGCCAGCACACCGCCGGTTAACGGAAGCACCAGAAGTGTAAACAAAGTTAGCTGGTAAGAAATGGTGAAGAGAATGATAAAATATACTACGATGGTGATGGGCTCTTTCAATACAGCCTTGAGGCTGTTCATGACTGCGTTTTCCACTTCTTGCACGTCGTTGGTAAACCGTGAAATGAGATCTCCTTTCCGTTCAGAATTAAAATAACCAATATGAAGTAACGATACCTTTCTGAAAATATCCATGCGGATATTCTTCACGAGATCCACCCGAAGTTTGGTTGCCATCACCCGCTCGAGGTAACGGAAAATATTGGCGAGGACCACACAAACGACAATCAAGGCACAGATAAAGAGCAAGGCATCCAACCGGCCGTAGTCGCGGACGATGGAAAGAAAGTAGTGGTTAAAAACGTCAATGATATATTGGGAGGAGAAACTGAATCCTGGCATCAACGGTACTTCGACTGCTTTGATACCCTGCTTAAAGAGTATCTGCAGCATGGGGATCACCAGAATAATATTGAATGCGCCAAAGATGATTCCCAGGATCGAGTAAATAAAAAACAGCACCAACCGGGACTTCAGGTGGTCGGCGTAGGAGAGGATCCTAAAAAATGTTTTCATCTACGGGAATGTAAAAAAATTAAAAATCGTAGGACCGCGGCGCTATGTTCCACCGCAAAGCTACAGAAGTTACGGACGAGTTATTGTTGAAATATGGATCTGCACTGACGCTCTTGCGTGTGGTTTGCTTAAAGTCAACGAAGAAATTATGACGTAGCATATACGACACGAGTAAATCGGCATACATAATTTTATTGTCGGTGCCCTGCCCTATTTTATTGTTGTAATCCTGAACGCGCGTGTTATAACTTTTATTGGGATCTCCTCCCCAATTGATATAATTCAAGTCGTTAACCTGATTATCACGACCCGTCCTGACAAAGAATGTCTTCAAGGTCATATTTAGTTTGGGCACTGGCTGATACCGGATAATGGCTGCCACTTCATAAAAATTCGCCCCCAGGGGATGAGCGATGGGCTGCATGAAGTGCGTGTAGCTGGTAAATTGATTGACATGGGAATAGGTATAAGGCCGCACCACGTTTCCTTCCAACTGAAGGTCAAGGTTCCTGATGCCCGCCACATCGATATATTTGAGACCGGCTTGGATGGAAAACTTATTGCCCCACCAACCATTTCCCGCCCTGATATTATTAAGAACGAATTCATCCAAAACAAACTGGCCGTAAAAAGAAAGTCGTTTGGCGACCAGCCACTTCCAATCGAAGCCGAGTATCACATTGTCCGAAGACCCGTTTTGTTGCTCGATGGCCCGGTAAAAAATGACTGGATTCAAATAGTTCAGTTCAAAGGTGCCGCCGCTGATGGAATCCTGAGGAGAAAATACCACCGACTCAAAGAAGCCCAGGTTGAATTTCTTTCCGAGATTTAAACTCAGGTGGTGGAAGGCGACATATTTATCCGGATACCGCTTGGTGGTACTGGTACCGCCGGGGTTGGTATTGACTTCTCCCGTCATTCGGTTCAACTGAAATAAATAATTCATCTTCCATACTTTCAGGTTCGCACGGAAGTACTGGCTGGGCGGGGCAAAGTCCGAAAAGATCAGCGAACGAAAGCCGTTGCCGATGTTCGTCCGATCATAGCCAAACTGCATCCAGATAGATTTGGTAAGATTAAAATCAATGTAGGCCCTCGCCTCAAAAAAATCTACACCCCCGTTTTTATAAACCTTCCAAAAGCCCTCGTGCGGCACAACGAAATAGCCATAGTTGCCACCGTATTCAGAGGCATAACCGGGAAGCCTCGCCTGGTTTTCGCCGAGGTAGGTATAAAAACCAATTTTGCGGTCCACCATACCACGGATTTCTACTCCCCGTGTATTGATAAAGACCGGATCACCCAGGCGTGAATCCTTTCCGGTCCCCAGGTATAATACCGGGTTTACATGCAAGTCAAAATCGGGTTGGTCAACATAATAAATGTCAGACTTCTTTTTATACATGCCATGGAAAGGCTTTTTGCTTTCGGCCGTTGTGGCCTTTGACCATTCCCAGCTATCGTTGCGCAAATACTCAAGGTTGAATTTGTCGGAGGGTGACTGAAAGATGTTCTCTTTTAGTTGAAGGGAATCCAGCATTGCCACGACGGCGGAACGTTTATAGGGCTTCACGGAAGTAAACAGTTCACTTACGATTCTCCCAGCTTTTACTTCGTAGCGATCGATCTTATGATAGTACTCTTCATTTAAGGGCGCATTCGTACTTTGGGCAAACCCATTGGTACCTATAATAATGAGGAAACTGAAGACTAAGTACTTCATCAGCGTCTTGGGATCGTTCATGGAGTTATTTGAATCAGGCTAAATGCCGGTATGAAAGAATGGATCCAAACCCAGTGATTAAAGTAATAAGGCGTTTTTAACAGCAAAATCCGGATTTTGGCTCCAAATTACCACCTTATGCGGTTTTTAACAATCCATT
>JAYWDP010000527.1:0-2925 GCA_043779775.1 Cyclobacteriaceae bacterium | reverse complement strand
GACTATGGAAAACCACGGATGGAGGCCAAGAATGGGCTCCGGTAACGGACGGGCAAATTTCCTCTTCTTCGATTGGCGCGGTGGCGGTAGCAGAGACCAATCCTGATGTTGTTTACATCGGTGGAGGCGAGACACAACTACGCGGAAGCATCACGCAAGGAGACGGTGTTTACAAAACTACCGATGGCGGAAAAACCTGGCGGTCGCTTGGTCTGAAAGAAACGCAAGCTATTTCCCGTATTCGCATTCATCCAACTAATCCTGATATTGTTTATGTCGCTGCCCTTGGCCATCCCTATGGTGATAACGAAGAGCGTGGCGTGTTTAAATCTATTGATGGCGGCAATACGTGGAGGAAGGTTTTATACGTAAGTCCGAAAGCAGGAGCAGCCGATTTGATTATTGACCGCACGAATCCTAAAATCTTATATGCCTCTACCTGGCAAGTCTATCGCAGTACATGGAAGATGTGGGGCGGTGGCCCTGATTGCAAATTGTGGAAATCAGAGAATGGGGGAGAGACATGGAATGAATTGACAAAAAACCCCGGCATGCCGGAAGGACCATTGGGAAAAATTGGCATTACTGTTTCACCTGCTGATAATAAAAGGCTGTGGGCAATAGTGGAAGCGAATGACGGAGGCGTTTATCGCAGTGATGACGCGGGAGCCACTTGGAAAAAAACCAATGATGAGCGCAAACTTCGTCAACGGGCTTTTTATTACTCACGCATTTATGCCGATCCGTTTGATCGCGAGACCGTCTATTGTTTGAATGTTGATTTTTGGAAATCGACTGATGGCGGTGTGAAGTTCGACACCGAGATAAAAGTTCCCCACGGTGACAACCACGATTTGTGGATCGACCCGAACAATCCGCTGCGCATGATTACCTCCAACGATGGCGGTGGTGCAGTGTCAGTGAATGGTGGTAAAAGTTGGACGGAAGAAGATTATATCACTACTCAATTTTATCATGTGACCACTACGAATCATGTGCCGTATCATGTGGCGGGTGCGCAACAAGATAACTCAACTATTGCGATGCCCAGCGAAGGATGGAACCACATGAATGTGTTGGGTGCCTGGGGTTATGATGTAGGCGGTGGCGAGAGTGGATACATTACTTCGCATCCCGACAATCCAACTATTTATTATGCAGGCAGTCAGGGTGCATTGTTGACGCGCAAAGATGTGACCACCGGGCAGATTCGCGACATTCAAGTATATCCGAGATTTTTTTCAGGCGAACCTGCCAGTTCATTACCGGAGCGTTGGCAGTGGACTTTCCCGATTGTATTCTCGCCAAAGGATTCAAAAATTTTATATACCTGTTCGCAACATGTTTGGAAAACAACAGATGACGGTCAGACCTGGGAGAAAATTTCTCCCGACTTAACCTATGCCGATCCTGAAACATTGGGAATATCAGGAGGAGAAATCACTCGCGATATGAACGGTCCCGAAATTTACGCTACTGTATTTGCGTTAGCTCCGTCTTTTCATGATGTCAATACTATCTGGGCTGGAAGTGATGATGGAAAAATAAACATTACACGTGATGGCGGAAAAAACTGGACGAATATTACACCCAAAGACTTACCAAAAAATTCAGTCGTAGCCAGTATCGATGAGTCGAGGCACAAAGCCGGTACTGCTTATGTGGCTGCCTTCCGCTACCAAGTTGATGATCGCCAGCCTTATGTTTTCAGAACAACTGATTATGGTAAGACCTGGACGAAAATCATAACAGGAATTAAGGACGGACATTTCTCTCGATCAGTTCGAGAAGATCATGTGCGGCCAGGATTGTTATTTCTGGGTACAGAACATGGTGCTTATGTTTCATTTAATGCTGGCGACAATTGGCAACCACTTCAATTAAATTTACCGGATACACCCATTCGCGATTTAGTAGTGAAAAATGATGACGTGGTGCTCGGCACTCACGGTCGCGGGTTTTGGATTTTAGATGACATCAATCCCCTTCGGCAGCTCACCCCTGAGTTGATTAAGCAAAATGCGATTCTGTTTCAACCGAGTGATGCCATCCGCGGTGTGTACGATGCGGCCTTTCAATATTATTTGAAAGACAAAGTCGACACGGTCAAACTTGAAATTTTAGATGCGAATGGAAATTTAGTTCGTAAGTACATCGGCACCAAAGCAGAAGAGAAACCAACTGAAGGAGACTTCTGGGGTGGTGGTGATACTAAGCCAACCGCTGCCGCGGGATTGAACACCTTTCGGTGGAACGGCCGATATGAAGGAGCAACTATTTTTGAGGGTATCATTATTTGGGGTGCGCGTCCGCAGAACGGCCCCAAAGCTCCAACTGGAAAATATCAGGTGAGATTGAAAGTGGGTAGCTACTCTCAAACCTATTCATTCAATGTTAAAATGAATCCAAACTTGAAAGGTGTAACGGAAGTTGATTTGAAAGAGACCTTTGACTTAGCGATCAAAATTCGCGATCGTGAATCAGCTGCCAATGAAGCCGTCATTCGGATTCGTGATTTGAAAAAGCAAATTGAAGATCGAGCCAAAGAAGTGAATGACCCTGCTTTCTCTGCATCAGCGAAAGAATTGATTGCCAAGATAGCTGCCATCGAAGAAGATTTGTATCAAACCAAAAACCGCAGCGGGCAAGACCCACTTAATTTCCACATCAAATTAGGTAACCGACTTTCTGCCTTGAGGCGCAGTTTGGAAACAGGTGATGGTAAACCTACCACTGGCACTTACAAAGTTTTTGAAGAGCTTAACAAAGAACTGGATGGGCATCTTGGTAAATTGGAAACTACACTCAAGACGGGCATCGATGCGATCAATCCCGTATTGATGAACAAACAGATGAAGGCGATTATTGATAAGAAGAAATAGCGCTTAGGCGTCTGACACCTTCACAGTGTCTTGACGCCTATTT
>JAYWDP010000526.1:0-8434 GCA_043779775.1 Cyclobacteriaceae bacterium | reverse complement strand
CTGTTTCTTTCTTTTGTAGCGAATGTTGAAGCACAACAGTTTGCCCTCCGTCAATATACTGCCGTGGATGGATTGCCTCAATCGCAGGTAAATGCCATTGTTGAGGATTCTTTTGGATATTTATGGATTGGCACTTCAGGTGGGGGATTGGCACGTTTTGATGGGCGTGAATTTAAAGTCTACTCTACCCTCGACGGATTGCTCAGCAATATTGTTACCTCTCTTTTCATAGATTCTAAACAAAATATCTGGATAGTCCATCCGCATGGCTTGACTCGCTTCGATGGACTGGATTTTAGAAAATTTCAACAGGCCGCAACCAATGATGGGCAAAAGCGCGTGCGAAGAGTGGTTGAATTTAATGATACCATTTTCATTGTCTCCAATCCAGGTGTGATAGGGAAAATTTACGATGACTCGGTCTACTATTGGTCGAAGCAAATATTTCCAGGGAAATCCATTATTTTTCCTCACGTTTCAGCAGATCGTCAGATATGCTTTTACCTTAATGACAGTTCGTTTGCAGTTCCTTCTAAAAATGGTTTTCGAAAATTTTCTCATTCAAAAGTATTTGGTAAAGCCTACAACATATTTAATCACGGTGCGGAAGTATGGGTAGACACCGACAGCGGTTCTTTTGCCTTCGACCTTAAATCGGGAGAATTCAGCAGGCGTAAAAAATTGATGATGCGCCACATTGTAAGTTACGATGCCGTCCAGGATATCTACTGGACCCGTAATGAGCGGACCTTGTTTCGTGAACGTGCCATGGACGGTAAAATTGAAACCGACACTGTCTTAAAGAATGTTCCCATTATGAATATCTGGCTTGATGCAGAAGGCAACACCTGGTTTGGCAGCGCGGGCAATGGGCTTTATCGTTATTATGCACGCGATTTTGACCGTTTCGGATCTCCCAAACTCGGTTCCGTCATGGCCATAGAAAAAGATAAGACCGGGACAGTATGGATTGGAGCAACTTCGTTGTGGAAGATTAATAAGGGCAAAATAAAATCGTACTCGCTTCCTTATGGCAACGACGATGGCGTGCGTGTAATCAAGATGAGTCCCTCCGGGGAGCTATGGGTTGGATCCTATTCGGGATTGGGAAGGTATGATGAAAAGCAAGACAAGTTTTTCTGGTATACCCGTGAGCATGGACTCTCCAGTGCCTTTGTGACTGCCTTGGATTTTGATGAACAAGGAGGCATTTGGGTTGGCACGACAGGCGGGGGCTTGAATTATTTTGATGGAAAAAAGTTTGAATCATTTCTCGACCAGCCCGTGGCACGAAAAAACATCACTTCACTCCGCTACATGTCGTCAACGAAATCTTTATTTATTGGCACAGAATACGGTCTCCATGTTTTGAAAGAAGGTAAGACTACTTCAATTCCCATGCCGGAATTTGAAAATACTACAATTCTGTCCATGGCCACCTACCGCGACTCTCTTTTACTGGTCGGCTCGGGCGGGGGCGGAGTTGCTGTGATCGGCACAAAGCATTTTACAAGAAAGTTGATGGGCCCGCGGGAAGGCCTTCCTTCAGGGTTTATATTTTTTGTAGCTGCTGATGAGACGGACCGAATTTGGGTGGGTACTGAAAAAGGAATTACCCGCATTAAGCTCGACGGTCAGTTGGAGATTACAGAAACGCGTGACTTTGGATTTGATAATGGACTGATAGGCATCGAGACCAATCAGAATGCATATTACTTGTCCAAGTCAGAAAAATACTTTGGGCTCGTCGATGGCTTATATCAATTCAATGAGCCCGATGGAAAACAATTCAATTCCTTCGGGGTCCACTTGACGGACATTGAAATTCAGTATGGAGAAATTTCGAGCCGGCAATTTAGCAATAGTAACAACGGTTTTTTTAAAATTCCCTTCAATCCCGCCATTCCTTCTCACCGAAATCATATCACTTTTCAATTCAATCGGGTAGATAAACGCTATCCAAATTCTGTGCGCTACAAATATTTTATAAAAAACTTTGATAAAACCTGGTCGCAGCCCACGGCCACGGGTCGGGTTACCTACGGCAATATCCCACCGGGGGAATATGAGTTTATGGTATTGGCCACAGACAAAGCCGGTAGCTGGGATGTGAACCCGCTCACATACAAATTTTCTATTCAGGCGCCGTTTTATCAGACTGCAGCATTTTATTTTATTATGGGTGGCTTGCTGTTGGGTTCCATTGCACTATTTATCCTTGTGCGAATGCGTAAAAATGTTTCCAAGGCTATCGAACTGGAGCATATACGTCAGCAGGAACAGGCATCTCTACGCAAGGAAATTGCCCGTGATTTTCATGATGAAATGGGAAATCAGCTTACTAGAATTATCAATTATGTTAGCCTGATGCGTTTAAATGCGAACGGACATGGGCCGGAACTATACACCAAAGTGGAGGAGTCAGCGAAATATTTGTACAATGGCACGCGCGATTTCATATGGGCCATTGACCCTGTAAATGACGATCTTTCGAAATTGTTTCTCCATGTTAGGGATTTTGGCGTAAAGTTATTTGAAGAAAAAGGAATCCATTTCAGGGCCTTTAATGAAAACAAGGAAAAAGTAAGGCTCCCGTATGGCTTCAGCCGGGAGGCAAACCTGATCTTTAAAGAGGCCATGACCAATGCCTTTAAGCATTCCGGGGCAATTAACGTATCATTTTATCTTCGTCCTTGCGAAGGTGGGTATGAGATGGGGCTGGAAGATGACGGGACCGGCCTTGACCTGGAGAAAATAAAAGTCTCTAATGGTATAAAAAACATTCGCTCACGAGCCGAAAAAATACAATCTTCGTTAATAATTGAAATAATCACCGGGGGCAAGGGTACCCGGGTACAACTCAAATTCTCAACTTCAAAAAAGAAAATTTATGATACCGGTAACGAAAAAACGCGTCCTGATCGTTGAAGACGATGCAGAGATTCGCAATAGCTTTACTTTAATCGTCAATAGCTCACAGAAGTTTGGTGTGGTGAGTGCCTATGGCAGTTGTGAAGAAGCCATTAAACACCTCGGTCAGGACAAACCTGACTATGTATTGATGGACATTAAATTGCCAGGGATGAATGGCATTCAGGGAACCCGCATAATCAAAGACAAATGCCCGACTGCTGAAATCATCATGGTCACTGTGTACGAGGACAATGAGTTGGTGTTTGAGGCAATGAAAGCCGGCGCGACAGGGTATATCACCAAGAGCTCCAATCACCTCGAGTTGTTGTCGGCTCTGGAGGAGATTTCCAAAGGGGGTGCACCCATGAGCAGCAAGATCGCGCGACTGGTGATCGACAATTTCCATATCAACCCCAACTCACCGCTCACCAAGCGCGAAACGGAAATCCTGGGATTAATCTCGGAAGGGAAGACGTACACGCAGATTTCCGAACAACTCTTCATCTCTAAGGAAACCTCTAAAACTCATATTAAGAATATCTATTCAAAGCTTCAGGTGAACAGCAAGTCGCAGGCTTTGGCGAAAGCAGCACAGGATAAGTTGATTTAGAACAGTTTTTTTGCATCCACAAAAAGCTTAAATTGAATTCAAAATTTTAAACGATATGAAGGCAATCCTACTCATGGCTCTAGTGACTTCTTTTTCAAGCACAATCATGGCGCAATCAGATTCAAAAAAAAGTAAGTTTGGCACTATAATTCTGGATAATGAAAACGTCAAAGTAACATCATTTGAAAGTCAACCGGGTAAGGACATGTGTGGCATTGGCAAACATTCGCATGGTGCGCATCTTACTGTTTTGTTGACGGATGCCATCATCACTGTCACAATGCCTGATGGAAAAGTGGTAACAAATAAGTTGCCTGCAGGCTCAACTTTCTGGAGTGAAGCAGAAACTCACACCGTAGTCAATAGTGGGAAAAATATATCAAAGGTTCAATTGATCGAACACAAAAAATACAAATAAGTGTTTGTCAGACGGCTTTTCAGTCGAATAAGCAGAAAATCAGTTTCTTCTATTTTCATTGAACTGTTTTTGATAATTGTGGGGGTTCTATCTGCCCTGGCCGTTGAGAATTATCGACAATCAATACTTGAACAGAATATGGAAGTCGATTATCTGATTGCTTTAAGAAAGGCAGTTCGGGCAGACACAGCCATGCTGAACCGGGACATTCAAAAATACTTCAAAAAACAAAAGGCTTGCAAGACTTTTTTGGAGTTGATTGAATCTGGCAAACCCCTGGACCAGGAGGAGTTCGAAATGAGTGCTGAAGCCATCATTATGAACGTTGACCCCTTTTACAATACTGCTATTTTCGAAGACCTCAAGACTTCAGGCCACTTACAGATTATTTCAAATGAGGATCTGCGAAATGCAATGATGGAATATTACATTCTTGTTGATCATTTGTCAGAAGTGCACATACAAAATTTATTTGAAATTTCATACAATCCATTTTTCACAGATTTGCTGACCTTCAGAGAATATGCATTTGAGGATGAACTTAACCAGTCAGGAATTGTAGCCCAGTTAAAAGAAAGAAAGGACTCACAGCTTTATTTGAAGCGCCTTCAAAAGCGATCTTATACATTCTATTCAACCCTTCTATTCAACAGTCTTCCTCGAAGTCAGAATCTTCTCGAGGAAATTGATCAGGAACTGGTAAAGAGAGGCATCGAATAGAAAGACTCTGAAATTAAAGAAATCTGAAGAAAAGGATAAACATATAGACTGATCCGGCAAAATAAAGGGGTGCAAAAAGATAGAACCCAGCATAATAGCCCCCCTCAATTTTTCTTTTTCTTTTTACGTACTCCCCCTCTAAGAAAGTGTCAATCAATACATAGTTAAGAAAGGCTAACCCACCTGTCCCCAAAAAACCTGTCTTGAAGAAAAGCCCCGGTATTATAAGGTAGAAAAGAAAAATAACGATGCAGGAAATATTTAAGGCAAGGGGAATTGACGTTAAAATGATTGCAGCAACCAGCCCCCTTTGACCAAATTTTCTTAAGTAGATGTGGAATGACTTGACCAACCATTCAAGTAACTGCATGGCGATTATCATGGCCTTCGATTTTACATCATTCATCGGTTATTTTGCTTAAGCCTATACCATTAATCGCTTTTTCTGATATCAAGTAACTTTTATTCCAAATGAGCTCCAAATTGCAGAAGGTCACAATTTCGGTAATTTTTTTACTCTCATAATCGTAAAAATTATGTCTTGGCGTTCAATCCTTTTGTAAAATATTTTAATTGTGGAAAATGTCGTATTAGCTGGATATGTCCTCATAACCGATTTATTCAGATGGAAAAGAAGGTCATCTAAATTTTTATTGAGGATTTATCAGGGGATTCATCCATCTCAAAATCCCCAACCTGAGGTGATTCATAACACATTTTCCATCGGTATCTTTGATTTCTATTTTGGGTAAGGTCAGGTGGCTGCTATCACAGGTCATGGGTGGATTTGGGCAGCCACCTTCTTTTATTTCTACCTCTCATCAATTCCCTCCTTGAAATCTCCTCGTTGATTCCTTAGCTTTTGGGGTTATTTTTAAATCTATCATGAATAAAATCCTCCCCTTCTTCCTTGCTATGGGCGTCGTTTGTGCCTTTGCCCAAAAGAAAAAGCAAAACGCATCAGAGTCATCGCAGCAGTCTCCCATTACCACCTCACCGATTGACGCCAAGACAGCTGGCATGAAGAAATTCTCCGGATACTTTGACTTCTTCTATGATGATAAGCAGGACAAAGTATATCTCCTCATCGATAAATTCGACGCCGAATTCCTGTACGTGGAATCACTTACTGCAGGCATAGGTTCTAATGACATTGGGCTGGATCGCAATCAACTGGGTCGTAAGCGGGTAGTAAAATTTGAACGCAGGGGCCCAAAAATACTGTTGACCGAAATCAATCTCGGCTTCCGGGCTATCAGTGATAATCCTGAGGAGAGAAAAGCAGTCCAGGAAGCATTTGCCCAGTCGGTCCTCTGGGGGTTTACGGTCGTTGCCGAAGAAGGCGGAAAGGTTTTGACCGACGCATCCGATTTTTTCCTCCAGGATGCTCACGATGTCATCAGCACGCTGCGCAACACACAACAGGGAAATTATTCTCTTGACAAGTCACGGTCGGCCTTTTATATCCCGCGTTTAAAATCCTTCCCGCAAAACGTTGAATTTGAAGTTACCTTGACATTTACCGGTCAACCCACGGGTGGATTTATCCGAAGCGTGACACCCACGCCTTCGAGCGTTACAGTGCGTGAACACTTTTCATTCGTGCAACTACCCGACAACAAGTTTAAACCTCGCAAGTTTGATCCACGGGCGGGTTACTTTAATATTTCTTACTATGATTATGCCACACCCATTAGCGAACCGCTTGAAAAAAGATTTATCACCCGGCACCGTCTTGAGAAGAAAGACCCCTCCGCAGCGCTCAGTGAAGCGGTAAAACCCATCGTATACTATATGGATCCCTCAGCACCCGAGCCAATCCGTTCCGCGCTCATGGAAGGTGCCCGCTGGTGGAACCAGGCCTATGAAGCTGCTGGCTACAAGGATGCTTTTCGCGTGGAATTGTTGCCTGAAGGTGTAGACCCGATGGATGTGCGTTACAACCTCATCAATTGGGTGCATCGTTCCACCCGCGGATGGTCCTACGGCGCTTCCGTCACCGACCCGCGAACAGGAGAAATTATCAAGGGACATGTGACCCTCGGTTCTTTGCGTGTCCGTCAGGATTTTTTGATCGCCGAAGGTCTTCTCGCACCCTATGAGGAAGGCAAACCGGTATCCAAAGAGATGGAACAGATGGCTTTAAGCCGGTTAAGACAACTGGCAGCGCACGAAGTGGGTCACACCATTGGGCTGGCACATGCCTATTCATCCAGCAGCGAAGGCCTGGCATCGGTAATGGATTATCCGCATCCGTTGGTGAAATTGACTAATGGAAAAATTGACTTGAGCAGCGCTTACGATGATAAGATAGGAGTCTATGATAAAATTTCCATCGCTTATGGCTATCAGGACTTTCCTGCCGGCACTGATGAGAACAGAGCATTGGATGAAATTATCCAGAATTCTTTGATGGCTGGGCTCACTTTTTTGTCCGATCAGGATGCTCGTCCGCTGGGAGGAGCTCATCCTTATGCTCACTTATGGGACAATGGCAAGGACCCGGCTGAGGAACTGAATCGGGTGCTGGAAATCCGTGCCATTGCCATGCGAAACTTTGGTGAAAATAACATAAAGCCCGGAGCGCCTATGGCCACGCTCGAAGAAGTGCTGGTGCCGGTGTATTTCTTTCACCGCTACCAGACGGAGGCGACTGTCAAAATGTTGGGTGGACTCAACTATCGATATGCTCTGCGTGGCGATGGTCAGCCGGTGGCACAACTGCTCACGCCCCAACAGGAGCTAAATGCACTTGAGGCGTTGATGAAGACGGTGCAACCTTCTGTGCTGATGATTCCGGAAAATATTTTAAAACTTATAGCGCCGAGACCGCTCGGATACACCCGTCACCGTGAACTTATTAGGATCAGAACAGAGCTCACCTTTGATCCGTTAGCGGCGGCAGAGACTGCGGCCGATGGTACGTTTAGTCTGATTTTGCATCCGGCGAGGGCGAACCGGTTATATGAGCACCACACCCGGGATGCACGGCTCCCTTCATTGGAAAGTGTCATTGATAAGATCCTCAGCGCAACGATTAAAGCAAATCCAAAAATGGGATATGAAGGAGCTGTGCAAATGGCCATTGATCATGCTTTATTTACCAACCTGGCAAAACTAACGATGAATAAAGATGCCGCTGCTCCTGCTAAAGCCATCGCCAGATTGAAATTGGAACAGCTCAGGCTATGGCTCTCTTCAAAAGTACCGGTAACACTGGATGAGGACTGGAAGGCCTTTTACAGTTACCTGCATGGACAGATTTTAAAACTTCAGGACAATCCGGAAGAATATAAGCAAGAGAACTTGTTACTCGCTCCTCCTGGCATGCCCATCGGAGATTTTGATCTTGAATTTTGTGAGAATTGATTCGATATGATCCGCATTCAGGGCCTTGCGCATGCTTATTCACAGCACAACAGGATCAACTTCAACGACTTTACCGTCCAAAGGGGGGAGCATTGGCTTTTGCTTGGTGAATCGGGTAGCGGGAAGACAACCCTTCTTCATTTGATTGGAGGTCTTTTGAAATCCCAGCAGGGGATGATCGAGATTGACGGCACAGACATCACAGCTCTTTCCGATTCCCGTCTGGATCGGTTTAGGGGGCAGCACCTTGGATTTGTGTTCCAAAAAAACCATCTGATCAATGCCCTTTCTGTGAAGAAAAATTTGATGCTGGCACCCTTTCTCGCAGGACTGAAGCCGGATGAGAAACGCGTGGTGGAAGTGTTGAGTCAGCTCGGTCTGCTGGAGAAGAAGAATTCAAGAGT
>JAYWDP010000525.1:0-2930 GCA_043779775.1 Cyclobacteriaceae bacterium | reverse complement strand
GTGCTGGTTTAAAATTTCCACCGCTGGCCAGAAACCCGATAACAATAGGCACGACAATAGATGCGAGGTTTCCCATGAAATTAAATACGCCTCCCGTCAACCCGATTAAATGTTTTGGGGAGAGTAAGGAAACGAAGATCCAGGAAATCAATGCCATACCGGCGCCAAAGAACGCCGCCGCCATAAAAAAGATGACGAGGGTTGTATCGTCGGTGTAGTTGGCGCCAACAATGCAGCCTGAAATAATAAGGCCGAAAATAATGGGTGTTTTGCGGGCCATGCTGACGGATTTTCCTTTGCTGATTAAGTAATCGGATAAAAATCCTGAGAGCAGCAGACCGGCACACGCTGCAAGGAATGGTATCGATGCGAGAAAGCCGGATTTAATGAAATTCAATCCGCGATATTGGACCAAATACGTTGGGAACCAGGTAAGAAAAAACCAAAGAGTCGCATTGACACAAAATTGAGCAATATAAATTCCCCATAGTGTGCGACTGGAGAATACTTGTTTCCAATCCTCCTTGCTCCAGGGTGCTTTCTTAATGTTATCTTTTCTCTCCGAAAAAACACCACCGCCTTTTTCAATGTAATCCAACTCGGCCTGGTTTACCTTTGAATGTTCTAAAGGATCGCGATAAAAAAGATACCAGACCAATCCCCACGCTAAGCCTGTCAATCCCGTGATAAAAAATAGTCCTCTCCACCCTGCGGCAACCTGAATGGTCACCAACACTGGTGTTAAGAATGCAAGCCCTATAAACTGACCTGACACATACATGGCAATCGCGGAAGCGCGCTCATGTTCAGGAAACCAACTGGTGACAACGCGATTATTAATGGGATAGGAGGGTGCTTCAAAGGCTCCGGTGGCCAAACGGAATGCAAAGAGACTGGCGAATCCTCTTACAAATCCTTGCAGGATGGTAGCAATTGACCAGGTGACAAGACATAATGCATATAAAACCCGGGGACCAATGCGGTCGGCGACCAAGCCGCCAGGAATTTGCAGGGCTGCGTACGCCCAACCGAAAGCGGAGAAGATCAAACCTAATTCAACGGAGGATAACTTCAGTTCACTGCTGATGGCACCAGCGGCAACTGAAACATTGGTGCGGTCAAGATAATTGATGGCAACATTGATAAAGACAAGCGCTAGCATGCCGTACCGTACCTTCGTTTTTTTATTCTGATCGATTTGTATTTCCATTGTATCGATTACGTTAGCAGGTTGTTATACGATCTCTTAAGTGTGATCACAATTTACTTCGCAGTCCATCCTCCGTCCACGGTCAGCATGGAGCCTACCATGTAACTGCCGGCGTCGCTGGCAAGAAAAATGGCCGCACCCTGGATTTCCCGAAGAGTTCCCCAGCGGCCAAGGGCGGTAGCGCCGACAATAAATTGTTTGGTTGCCTCATCTTCGGCGATGGGAATATTCATTTCGGTAAGAAAGGGACCCGGACAAATAGCATTCACCATAATATTGAAAGGTGCCAGCTCCAGCGCCAGCGCCCGCGTCATTTGAACCACGGCACCCTTGCTGGAGGCATACGGAGTACGGTTGGCCAACCCCACCAGTCCAAGCGTGCTGGCGAGGTTGATGATGCGGCCACTGCCACATTTTTTCATGTAGGGTGTTACGGCCCGGGAACATAACCAGGTACCATGAACGTTCACCTCCATCACTTTGGCAAAGTCTTCCGGAGTAACTTCATCGATGGGTCCGCGAATGTTGATGCCGGCACTGTTAATGAGAATATCGATACGTCCGAAAGCCTTCATGGCTTCTTTGGCCATAGCCTCAGTTTTTTCTTTGCTGGTGATGTCGGCACAGAATGAAATGGCTTTTGTGCCATAGTCCGCGATGAGTTTTTTGGCGGCCTGGATGCCTTCTTCCTGATTCCGGTTTACTACGATGATATTGGCACCGGCAGAGGCAAGGCCTGCAGCCATCGCCAGGCCGAGACCCTTGGATCCTCCGGTTATAATGGCGACCCTTCCAGTAAGATCGAATTGTTTTATTCCGGGGAGTTGCTCAGTGTTCATACTTGTCTAATAATTTGACGTCATCGGATGATTCATTTACAATTCAGTAATTACTTTAATCCCAGATTATTCCTGCTGTATGAAAGACAAGAAATGATATTTTCTTCTTCAACGGCAAGTTTTTCTTCAGCAGTGAGTTGAGAGACTCTCGGAAGTTTATCCGGATACTTGTGTTCACGCACCATGCGAAGCGTCCGTGCGAGGTCACTTCCGGGCACCTGATCAAAGGTAGCCCAATAGTCAGATTTCAAACAAGGAATTTGCAGAGGGTCGCGCGTGATCATTTCCAAATTAAATGTAACATTTGAATTGTGCTTCTCACAGTCGGCAATAATCTTTGGTAAATCCAGAATTCCTTTACCCAACGGGACTTCTGACAGCAAAAATCCGTCGGGATATTCTTCCAGACCCATGTCTTTAACATGGGTGGTAAAAACATAGGGCACCAACGTCTGGATTACTTCCTTAGGATCTTCCATAAGGGCGATGCTATTACCAAAATCCAGTGTAACACCAATCCATTCGCTGCTTAATTGCTTAATCATACTTGCCAATTCAGCGGCACGCCAGTCCTTGTGATTTTCTACTGCCAGTTTGACTTTATGCTTATTGAGAATAGGCTCGGCCAATTGAAGAGTGGTCAACGCTTTGCTAACAGCATCCTGAAATTCTTGCTTTGAGTGAAATACTTCATATCGTCGGCCACTGGAAGCTACGGTTCGTAAAACCATTGCCCCAGCTTCTTTGGCATTGATAACCTCCTGTTCAAACCGTAATACATCTTCTGACTTTCCGGGTAAGCCAATGGATCCTTCTATATAAAGCCCCAACTTCTCTCGCTGATCACGGACCTTTTTTGCGAAATCTGCCGACCAGTCTTT
>JAYWDP010000524.1:0-2931 GCA_043779775.1 Cyclobacteriaceae bacterium | reverse complement strand
CGGAGACCCTCTCCCTTTTCACTTCCAAGCAATATGAGGGCAGCCGCAGGGCTCTTGGCTGGGACCGGCCGCCGCCTTCCGGCGAATGGGTGAGCCCTACCTCATCCTATGCGTCTTCTAAAACTTTCGGCCATACAGGCTTCACCGGGACCTGTATCTGGGTGGACCCGGAATTCAATCTGGTGTATGTATTCCTATCTAATCGGGTGAATCCGGACATGAATAACAATAAATTGGGAAATGCGAACATTCGTCCCCGTATCCATGATGTCATCTATCAGGCTATGTTTAACTATTGTTCTCATTAAAATTGAAACCAAAGCTTGTTGAATATGGTTTAAATCATCAAACCTTAACCTTGTGGAACAAATAAAAATTGGAATTGTCTGTTACCCCACTTTCGGGGGAAGTGGTGTGGTTGCTACTGAACTGGGTAAAGCTCTTGCCAAGGAAGGGCATAAAGTCCACTTTATCACTTACTCGCAGCCAAGTCGTCTGGACTTTCTAAATGAAAATCTTTTCTATCATGAAGTTGATTTCAGGTCCTATCCACTCTTCGAGTATCCTCCCTATGAGCTCGCGTTGGCCAGCAAGATGGTAAGTGTGGTAAAAAACGAAGGGCTGGATTTACTTCATGTTCATTATGCCA
The DNA here is from genome assembly GCA_043779775.1 of Cyclobacteriaceae bacterium. Classification (GTDB taxonomy): domain Bacteria; phylum Bacteroidota; class Bacteroidia; order Cytophagales; family Cyclobacteriaceae; genus ELB16-189. The sequence continues at coordinate 2,282 of JAYWDP010000524.1, read as the reverse complement.
TTCCCCATGCTTCTGCTGCCTACATGGCCAAGCAGATTTTGAAGACGCAAGGCATATTTATTCCTGTAGTTACAACTTTACACGGCACGGACATTACGCTGGTGGGCAAAGATCCATCCTATGAACCGGTTGTGACCTTCAGCATTAATGAATCAGATGGAGTCACCGCTGTTTCAGAAGATCTGCGTAAAGAAACCTACGAGCATTTCAAGATCACCAAAGAAATTGACGTGATTCCTAATTTCATCGACCTGGAAAAATTTAAGAAACAGAAAAAAGATCATTTCAAAAAAGCAATATGCCCTAAAGGCGAGGCGCTGATCGTGCATACGTCTAATTTCCGCAAGGTGAAACGTATCGGGGATGTGATCAGTATTTTTGCCAACATCCATGCGGAGATCCCGGCCAAATTACTTATGATCGGCGACGGGCCTGAACGTGCCAAGGCGGAAGCCCAAAGCAAAGAACTCAACATCGAAGGTGATGTTCGCTTTCTGGGTAAGCTCGAAGCCATCGAAGAAGTTTTGTCCGTGGCGGACTTGTTTCTGATGCCATCAGAAAAAGAAAGTTTCGGACTGGCCGCCCTGGAAGCCATGGCCTGTGAAGTTCCCCTGATTTCTTCCAATGCTGGCGGGTTACCCGAACTCAATGTACAGGGAGTCACTGGCTTCCTTAGCCCTGTCGGTGATGTGGAAGATATGACGCGGAAAGCATTATTTGTACTCGATAAGAACAACCTTCCGACATTCAAGCTTAATGCCCTGAAACGCGCCAAGGAATTTGATATTACGAACATCCTTCCCATGTATGAACGGGTTTACCAACGTGTGCTTGAAAAAATTTCCTCAAAGGCACCTCTTTAAATTACAGTTGAAAATATCGCTTTCGGATGTTAAATTTGCACTTCGTTAAAAGTTAGAGTCTATGACAACGGGCATAAAACCTCAGAATAAGGGTACCAAACAGCTTTTTCAGAACCCGATCCTGGAAAAACTTTCGCGCACTCATATTTCTGTTCCCTTGATCATCTTCTTTTTATACTCCTCCGCCTTGCTTTACTGGAGTGTGACACACACAGCGCTTTCTACAGGAATGACGGTGGGGATGTTCTTTCTGGGCATGATTTTCTTCACGTGGGTGGAATACAATGTACACCGGTATTTTTTTCACATGAAAGCAAATACTGAAAGAAGTGCTAAAATTCAATATACCGCACACGGCGTGCATCATGAGTTTCCTAAAGACAAGAGCCGTCTAGCAATGCCTCCGGTGATGAGCATCACCATTGTCACAATTTTGCTTTTTATCTTCCGCTTGATTCTGGGAGATCTTGTTTTCTCTTTTTTACCGGGATTCCTCGTTGGCTATGCCGGATATTTGTCCGTGCATTATATGGTTCATGCCTTCCAGCCTCCAAAAAATTTCCTGAAGGCACTGTGGATCAATCATGGCACCCATCATTATAAAAATGGTGAAGTGGTGTTTGGCGTATCCTCACCCTTGTGGGACTACATCTACCGGACTATAGCCCATTAGAGGAAACTTCACTAAACGACAAAAAAAATGCCGCGAAAGCGGCTTTTCATTTTATAAAGGATACCTATTAGATCTTTGTCTCATTCCCTGCCTTTTTCTGGGGTACCTTGGAGTAGGTAGGGCAAGTATAAGATGAGCAAGAAGCGAGTGTAACCGCAGCCGCTAATACTACCAGGATTGTTGTTTTTTTCATGTTCTAATAGTTGTGCTACAAAAGTAGACGTTTTTTACGCGTATTTATTGTTCAACATCAATATTACTTTTAAGGTTCCATCCCATTTAAAAATCATTGTTTTCAGTTTTTTTGAAACAGAAAATGTGGATTAATGGTTAAGTTTAAATGACCAAGACTTCATTACCGTGTTAGGCTATCGATTTTCTAAATACGCTCCTCCTCCACAAGGCCCTCAGACTGATTTCGAACGGTTGCTGAAAGTTTTCATGCAACTTGTCCTGATTACTTCAGGAAATGTAGCCGAAGCGCTCCAATGGATGACCGAGGTTGATAAACAGTATAAGCTCACTAACGACCAGTATGGAATGGGCGATTTCATCGAAGACCTCAAGAAAAAGGGCTTTATCTCCGAAGAGGGACCTAAAGGGGAATTTAAATTAAAGGCTAAGACCGAACAGAACTTAAGGCAATCTGCCCTGGAGGAGATCTTTGGAAAACTGAAAAAGACCAAAGGCGGTGACCATAAAACACCCCACAGTGGACGGGGGGATGAGTCTACCACCGACCACCG
>JAYWDP010000523.1:0-2939 GCA_043779775.1 Cyclobacteriaceae bacterium | reverse complement strand
CGAAGTTGTGAGACTTAGTATCTTGGTGGCCCCTATTCAATAATTCAAAACAAATATTTTCTTCAATGCTCGCAAAGCCATGCGCTCAGGCATCATTTTTAACAAGGTGTTGCGGAGTTTTTGCAAAATTGGATTGCCAATATTCGTCATCTCAGAAAATCGCCAGGATGTATTGACCACATAAGTAGCCTTCTCATAACGGATCGACTGATATCTTTGGAAGGCAAGCTCAATATTTCCCTCCTCTTGCAGACATTTCGCTACCACAAAAGCATCTTCGACTGCCTGACAACCGCCCTGGCCCAGGTTCGGTGTCGTTGCATGTGCCGCATCGCCTAACAAAGCAATATTGCCTCTCCACCATTGTTTGAGCGGAATAAAATCACTGATATCGGATCGGATAATTTTTTCTTCCGCAGTGGCTTCAATCAACTGGGTTGGCAATGTTCCGAAACGCGAATAAATTTTAAGTAAGGTCGACTTGGTGGTACCCGGTTCATCTTTCCCATTTGCCGGAGCATAATACGTGGTGAAATAATAGACTTCGTTTTCAGCCGTTGGCACAAAGCCAAAACGCAGGCCTTTTGACCAGCCCCACATTTCATAAGAAGTATTTCGTTGCCCGGCCGGCAATGAAAAATCTGCCATGCCTCTCCAGCAGATCTGGCCTGTGTAGCGATAATTGATATCTCCGAAAATGCTTTTCCTTACCGCCGATTTTATTCCATCGGCCCCGATGACAAAATCTCCTTCTGCGGTAGTCCCGTCTTCGAACGAAGCAATAACTTTTTTATCCAACTGCCTCACCGAAGTCAATCGTTTGTTCAGGTTAACTTTTTTTTCCTTGAGCTTTGACAAAAGTACCTGCTGCAACCGGCCCCGCTGCAGTGCGTAACTCCCAATACCATAAATCGGGACAACCGACTCTTTGACTTTCATACCCGAAACAATTCGAAAAGCTTCATCGGTAACGTAAGCTTCCGATACTTCCTGTCCTGTCGATAGGATGTCCTGCTCAATGCCTAACCTTTCAAACACCTGCATGGCATTCGAAGCCATGACAATACCCGCCCCCACAGGCTTAAGTTCCGGTGTTGCCTCCATGATTTCAAAATCAATACTGGCTTGTTGAAGTGCGATGGCTGTAGTGAGACCGCCGATGCCAGCACCAATGATAATTCCCTTCATTGCTAAATGTATCTATCCACAGATGAGTGACCGGGAATTAAACTCCCTCCTCGATATGAAACACACGCTTCAGCCTATCCTGCCCTTTCCTATCCATCAGCATCACCAGGTAATCGCCATCCTGAATGGCAATGCCACCCTCCGGATTTTTGATTAAGTTTCGTTTTCCCTCATTGACCCTTACCATGCCAATGAGGACTACATTGCATTGCTTTTTCAAGTCAAAGAAGGCTTTTTCGTAGGGCATGCCGAGAAACGGATTGTTGCCAGTAATCAAAAACTCCTTCATGTCATATTCATGATCTTCATGCGCATAAGCAATGATCTCTTCACTGAAGATGGCCACATCAGGTTCATAGATGTAACTCGCCAGAAGTTTAGATGAAATTTCATTTTTGGAAATCGCGTAAGTGACCCCTGCATTAACAAATGTATTTTTGAGATTTCCGTTGTCGAGTGTCACCACATAATTAAGGTTTTGATAATATTTTTTGATATTAATTATGTAGACGAGTTTCTCTGTGTCATTTTCCAGGTTAATAAAGACAATAGATGCCTGCTTGAGATTTGCCTTTTCAAGCAGTTCAAAATTATTGTAATCTGAATATAAGGTAAACACCTTATTGTCCGCATAGTATTCACGAATAATGTCAATGCTTGATCTGTCTTTGGTGACGATGGCTACTTGCCTGCCGGCAGCCACCAGGTGGCTGATAACGGATTGGGCAAAGTCATTCCAGCCGATGATCACGGCATGATTGGAGAACTCTGTGCCGTTGAGGCCCAGGTCCTTTTGTTCTTTAAGTGTGCTCATAAAATTTGCGATCTGTCCGATGATAAAACCATATACCCCAAGGCTGGAGAGTAAAAACGTAAAACCTATGACACGGCCCCAATAGGTAACGGGCAACACATCTCCATATCCCACGGTTGTCAGTGTCTCTGTCAAGTACCATAAGGCATCCTGTAATGTGTTGAGTGTGCTGCCTTTGACCCCCGACTCCAATTGCAGTAATATCCACATTAAAGTAGAGTAGATAGCCGCCACCACCAGAATTGTAATTATCGTTTGCCGGTAGTTAGGGCGCTTCATAAGGGCATGAAAAGGAACAATAAAAGAAAAGGGTGGGGCATTAGAAAATAACGGTTAATAAGAAAGGCATGGCTGAAGGGATTGACTTACTGTTTTTACTTCGACTAACCCTTTTTCATGTCCCCAATTATTATAAATATAGGTGGCTATCTCTGCTATTTCAAGTTCCGTAAGAGATGGCACACCTGGCATAGGCTGATTAAACATGTTTCCATTCACAGTCATTTCACCCTTTCGGCCCTTTTTCATCATGCAAATTACTTCATCAAAGTTTTTATCCATAAAATCAGCTGACACGAGAGGCGGGTAAACCAACCCCAGGCCTTTTCCATCTTTCTGATGACAGTTGCTGCAATGTTTGATGTACAATTGCTCCCCTTCAACAAAATATTGCTGAAATTTGGAATCTTTTTGACTACAATTTACGAGCACGCAAATGCTTACAGCCAGCATCAAAAGACTTACACCCTTGCCTACTTCTCCCTGCCTACTGCCTACTCTCATTTCTCAGTCCCTTAATATCCCTAATCAACCGATTAACATCCTCTTCCTTCGTTCCATCATATTTTCCCCGGATCCTTCCCTGCTTGTCAATCAGTAAAAAGGCACCGCTGTGAATAAATCCATCCGGTTCAGTCTTGTCTTCCATCGCCGTAGC